>NZ_JACJOD010000034.1 GCF_014695385.1 Trichocoleus sp. FACHB-46
CACTTCTTCTTGGGTGCATGGCCTGTGATTGGCATCTGGTTCACGTCCTTGGGCATCAGCACGATGGCGTTCAACCTGAACGGGTTCAACTTCAACCAGTCGATCATTGACTCACAGGGTCAAGTGATTGGCACTTGGGCCGACGTGCTGAACCGCGCGAACTTGGGAATGGAAGTGATGCACGAGCGCAACGCTCACAACTTCCCCCTTGACCTAGCTGCGGGCGAAGCTGCTCCTGTAGCGCTAAGCGCTCCTGCAATCCACGGTTAATCTTCAGCTAGTCTCTAGCGAAACAAAGGGCGCTCTCTGCAAGGGGGGCGCTTTTTGCATGGCTGACCCTCAACCCTGCTAAAATCAGAGTTTCTGAGTTATGTAAAGAAATATGGGCAACACCTTCGGCCATTTATTCCGCATCACAACCTTTGGCGAATCTCACGGCGGTGGGGTAGGTGTCGTGATTGATGGTTGCCCTCCGAAGCTAGAGATCTCTGCTGAAGAAATCCAGTTTGAACTCGATCGCCGTCGGCCTGGACAGAGCAAGATTACCACTCCTCGCAAAGAAGCCGATACCTGTGAAATTCTCTCTGGCGTCTTTGAAGGCAAGACCTTAGGTACTCCGATCGCGATCTTGGTACGGAATAAGGATACCCGATCGCAAGACTATGACGAGATGGTGGAGAAGTACCGTCCTTCTCATGCCGATGCTACTTATGATGCCAAATATGGCATTCGCAACTGGCAAGGAGGTGGTCGCTCATCCGCACGGGAAACCATTGGTCGGGTGGCAGCAGGGGCGATCGCTAAGAAGATTTTGCAGCAGGTTGCTGGCATTGAAGTCTTAGGTTATGTCAAGCGGATTAAAGATTTAGAGGCGGTGATTGATTCCAAAACCGTCACTTTAGAGCAAGTTGAAAGCAACATTGTGCGCTGCCCTAACCTAGAATGTGCCGAGCAAATGATCGCCCTTGTGGAATCAGCTCGCGATCAAGGTGATTCTCTAGGTGGGGTGGTTGAATGTGTGGCTCGCAGCGTTCCTAAAGGGCTTGGTTCTCCCGTGTTTGATAAGTTGGAAGCCGACTTAGCCAAGGGAGTAATGTCCCTACCCGCTACCAAAGGCTTTGAGATTGGCTCTGGATTTTCTGGCACCTTAATGATGGGCAGCGAGCATAATGACGAATTTTACATTGATGAAGCTGGTGAAGTTCGTACAGCCACTAACCGTTCTGGCGGTGTTCAAGGTGGCATCTCTAACGGGGAAGATATCGTGATTCGGGTTGCCTTCAAGCCCACCGCCACGATTCGTAAGGAGCAGCGTACTGTTACCACGGAAGGTGAAGAAACGACGCTTGCTGGTAAAGGTCGTCATGATCCTTGCGTTTTGCCAAGGGCAGTACCAATGGTAGAAGCGATGGTTGCCTTGGTGCTTTGCGATCATCTTTTGCGGCAGCACGGTCAATGTAAGGTGTTGTAGGCGATCGCTCCACTGGAGACAACAACAATTCGCCTGGAGAAGACCTAGAGTTTCTCCAGGTTTTCTATAGCTTGCTAGAGGTCAGGTTACGGAACCCACCTGAGGAAACATCGATGACCGTGTTGCTCTGTAATATCTGCACCCAGTCGGTGATAGAAACTAAGTCCGCGAATATTGCGAGCATCAGCATTCCAGGCAAGATGAGTACAGTCATTTTCCTGAGAAATTTGAGCTAGACGAGTCATTAACGCCACACCTATACCTTGGCTTCTCATCGCCTCATCTACATACAGATCGTCGAGCCAAATACTGGGTTGACCCGCAAACGATGAGTATCTGAATCCATACAGGGCAAAGCCGACTTCACATCCTGAAAGCTCTGCGAACAAGATGTAAGAAAAGGGAACTACGCCAAAAAGTGTTTTGTATATTTTTTCTTCGGAGGTCTGCAAGTTACCGGAAAAAGCACCGATATTTCGATCAAATTCTGCCTTCTTCTGAATGAACGAGAAAATTAGTGCCACGTCATCGGAGTTGGCGGATCGGATTCTCACTCATTAAATCCTCAATCACCTCAAAACCAGTAGGATAATCTGTCTCAGCTTGATAATCCTGTTTTAGTGCCTTCGGCATACGGATTGATCCGTATTTTGCAAACTAACCTTTCCTAGAAAGCACTTGAAGTTCTTGCTACAAAAGGCTTTCTGCGAGAAGATAGAAAACAAATTTAAAAGGCGGCACCCAGATTCGAACTGGGGGTAAAGGATTTGCAGTCCTCTGCCTTACCACTTGGCCATGCCGCCAACCTTTCAGGATTACAAGTATATCAAATCTTTTCACAAATTCATCATCTGAATTTGATTTTATTTCAAACATGCATATTTCAGTTCATGAGCATCTACCAGCAGAGATCACCTGCTGGCTGTTTAGTTGTATACCGTTCGTCAATAGGTTGGGAACAAAGGGGTGGGGACTGCACCTTCACTAGGGAACCTGCCTCTGCACCCCCTTTAAGAACTCAGAAAATCAGTGGAATGGATTAGCCAAACCAACTGGAGGGAGCAGAGCCTGAGGTAATTTCTGGAGGAATGTGGTGGCTCACCCAATCTGCGTTTTTTTCAACCAGGCGCTCAATTCCCTCTCTCACCATTAACCGCAGGCGATCGCGCAAGGGCCGAGGCACTAAGGTTGGGTCTGCTTCTAAATCGCTGTGCTCCTCAATCATGGCGTAGCAAGCTGGCACACAATTGAGCACATAAGCGATGAGTTGCTCGCGTAATTCTGGTATCGCAAACGCTTGGCGGTAGGGATGGTAGTGATAGGTATCTAAAACGTTTTCGATCTCCAAAGAAACTAATGGCAGCGTTAGATTGGCGATAGTTTTGGACATTTTCCTAACTCCAGCTTTCTTAAAGGCATGGAATAATCGGCAACGACCTCACACCATTTGAGAAAATTTTCTAGAGCAAAAACTGTAGCAAGATGCTCTAGAACTTTAATTACAGGATAGTTTCTTTCATAAGAGGCAGAAAAGCCTTTAACATTTATTATTTTCTTTTTAGGCTGTATGTTATAGCAATCTAATCGAAACTGAGGCATTAATGGTGCCATAGTTAACAGCGTGTCTCCAAACAGAGAGCCAGCGGTGCCTCGAAAATAAAGTTGCATCTAAATCTGGGAAAGCTCTGGCTGGGTTGACTTACGAGCTATGCTCAGCCGTGTTACAGCATCAATGGCCAGCCCTAAGAATTTCAAGGCTACTCTTACTCAATTTATTACTCAGACTCTAGCAAGCTGAATATGAAGTATCACTCAAGTTGATAAGAACTGAGGTTTTAGATCTGCGAGGATAGAGTCTCTAGTTGAATATTTTTTACCGAGTAACTACCGAAGATTTTAAAAGTTTCAGTATAGTTTTTTAGTTCTACTAAAGCAGCTTGAACAGACGGTTCTCGCAAGTCTGCTTCAAAATCCATAAAAAATAAATAGTCACCGAGCGATCGCTTAGTGGGGCGCGATTCAATCCGACTCAGATTGATTCCCCGTTCGGCCAAAACTTGTAAAGGCTTTACCAAAGCTCCAGGTACATTAGCCGCAACACTAAACCCAAGCGAAGTATGAGTACCACTAGGGGCAGAATCTAAACTCAAAACCCAAAAGCGGGTGCAATTGCCTGGGTAGTCATTAATGGGATGAGCCAACATGGGCAAGTTATAGAGTTGGGCGGCTCTTGGAGAGGCGATCGCACCAATGGTGGGGTCATCATCCAAAAGCTGCAAGGCTTCAGTAGTGGAATTGTTAGCAATGAGTTGGGCGTTCGGTAGAAACTTTTCTAGCCACTCCTGGCACTGAGCCAAGGCTTGAGGATGAGAATAGACCGTCTTGATTGTTTCTAAATTCTTTGCTCTTGACAGTAGCGCATGCACAATTGGCAAAACCAAGGCTTGCTGAATCTGCAATTGATCGAACTGCCAAAGTGTATCTAATGTAATTGTGACAATCCCTTCAATTGAGTTCTCCACGGGTACAACTGCCATCTGGGTGTCGCCTTGAGCTACAGCTCGCAGAGTTTGCCCAATGTTGGAGTAGGGACAAAGCAGGGTAGATTGGCCTGTCGATTGGGTCAAATGGTGCGAAAAAGCCAATGCTGCTGTCTCGGCATTGGTGCCAGAAGGCCCCAAATGCGCAATTGATACCGCCATAAAGTCTATCTATTACTTTGTAAGTCTGGAGCTAAGTAACTAGTTTTATGAAGATTCTTAAAAGTCAAATTTAATCACCTATCATCATTCGTTGACGAAAACCTGGACTATACAAGGGTGAAACTACTTGTTCTCTCAAAAGCCTGAGATTCAGACTATAAAAAAACTGTAAAATTCAGTGAATAGCAACAGCACCTTTACTTATCCTCACATGTACACTCGCTTCGTAGCATCCCAAGGGGTGGAAATCGCTGTTCCAGAACAGCCTATTCCCATTCAACACTATTTACGCCAACCTCAACGCCTCGTGAATGCATTAGCCGACCCTAGTCGAGTTGAGCTACTAACAGAAGAGTGCTTCCGCTTAAAGATGCGTCCTCTGTCCTTCATGAACCTAAGCATTCAACCCACTGTTGACATGAGAGTATGGGCTGACAGTGACGGAACCGTACATCTAGAGTCTATTGCCTGCGAGATTCGGGGAGTGGAATACATCAATCAACGATTTAGACTCAATCTCGCAGGCCAACTCTCTCCAGTGTTGTTGTATGGAGTCACTCACCTAAAAGGGCAGGCAAATTTAGAGGTTAACGTAGAGCTGCCGCCACCTTTTTCATTCATGCCTCGCCCATTACTCGAAGCTACAGGTAATGGTCTATTGAAAAGTGTATTGCTCACCATCAAACAAAGATTAATGCATCAGCTGTTGTCAGATTATCGACGCTGGGTTCAGGCTCAAGCGGCAAGACCAACAGCACCACCCGCTACTTTGCCCATCAATAGCCCGACAACCTAGTCTTTTGCTGCACTAATCATCCGGATAGTTAAAGTTCTAATTGAGTGCAGGTGGGCGCGATCGCCTCAAGTACGGACGCAGTGCTAGACTCGCGCACCCGACAAGGAGCAAACGAACGGCGGTGCAAGGGAGAAGGTCCTAGCCGCTGCAAAGCTTGGCGATGTCGAGTAGTCCCATATCCTTTGTTAGCCAGCAGATCGTAAGCTGGATAATGAGCTGCTAAACGAGCAATGAATTGATCTCGCGAAACCTTGGCAACAATGCTAGCTGCCGCGATCGCAACCGAGTTTTGGTCGCCTTTGACTAAGGTCTGTTGAGCAATGGCTAGCCTCGGAATTTTTTGATTACCATCAATCAAACACAAGCTTGGCTGAACTTGTAACTTCGAGATAGCTCTGTGCATGGCTAACAGCGAAGCTTGCAAGATGTTGAGTCGATCAATTTCGGCCACAGAAGCAAGGCCGATTTGACAGGCGATCGCAACTGTCCGAATGTGACCCGCTAATTGTTGTCTCTGCCCGCTCGACAGTTGTTTGCTATCGGCAACACCCACCTGAACTAGAGACGAAAGTTTGTTAGGTGGCAAAATCACGGCTGCCGCTACCACAGGCCCAAATAAAGCGCCTCGGCCTACTTCATCCACACCAGCAATCAGTTCCTGAGTGTAAAGGAAATCTGGTGCTTCTAGAAGTTTAAGCTGCTTAGCCTGCATTGCCACCTTAGCCAAACGCCAAGCCCCCTAGCTTTCAGCCTTGTTGGAAGCGTCAGCAGCAGAGGAGCGCCGACGCCGACGCCGAGCCGGTCCTAGGTTATCTTCCTCCGCTTCGGTAGTAACAGGTATTACCTCAGCCTCATTTATCTCAGACTGAAGCGGTTCTACTACATCCTCCGAGACGGGTGAGACTGTTGGAGGTGCAGTTTCTACAGTAGCTGGGGTGTTTCTAACCGGAGGAGCAACCCGCGGCACTTCAGCAGAGCGAGGGGAAGCAAATTCGACAGCCGACGAGGAAGTCGCGCCATTCTCGGTCGGAGTAACAGGTGCGCTCGGTACAGGCGGTGCTTCTCCAGGCAAAGTAACCTGAATAATCGTAGATTTAGGGTCTTTGACTTCTCGGTTCACTAAAACCAAGGGGGAAATACCCATTAACGCAAACACATCCTGTTCTTCTGGCGTCATCTCAACGGTGACAACTTCAGGAGGTTCAACAACGGGCTTAATAAACTCTCGCTTGGTAGTTTTTACCCGCTCTGGTCTTTCAGATTCAGCTTCCTTGGGGACAATGACGGGAAAGTCCTCTAAAGGAGACACTGTTTCGGCTTCAGCAATAAACTCCGCCTTAACTGCGATCGTTTTAGCCGGAATAATCTCTCTAGGATTAATTGGTCCCTTGGGAGCAACTTCCCCTTCACCTAAAGTGATGCCAATCCGCCGACGGCGACGGCGACGGTTGTTACCAGGACCACCCCGCTCCTGATAATTGGGATGGTTCATCAAATCTGGCTCTAGCGGATCGCTGCCACTGTCAAACTCTAAGTCATCACTCCGTCCCTCCCAAGGACTAAAGGTAGCGGGTTCAGGATTCAGGGGTTCTCTGTTAATCGGTTCTCTGTTAATCAGTTCGCGATTGATTGGCTCCCGATTGATTGGCTCGCGAATTCGCACACGCAGCTCTGTACTAGGAGCGGCAGATTCTCTCATCCCAAAGGTGCCCGATCGCTCTGCTACATCAGCGTCGTATTGAGGCACTTCTCCGGGTAAATGAACCGTGTGCCCTAAACCGCCACAAGTTTGGCAAGTGCGACCAAACAGTTCATAAATATTTTGACCCTGACGCTTCCGGGTCAGTTCAACCAAGCCTAGCTCTGACAGTTGGGCGATTTGAGGTCTGGCTTTGTCTGATTTCAACGCTTTGTTAAAGTGCTCCAGAACTTGCATTTGGTCCCGCCGAGTATCCATGTCGATGAAGTCAACAATGATTACACCAGCCAGATTACGCAGGCGGAGTTGACGCGCAATTTCAGTTGCAGCTTCGCAGTTGGTCCAAAGTACAGTCTCGCGGGCTGTGGCCGATCGCGTGAACGAGCCAGAGTTCACGTCAATGACAGTCAAAGCCTCAGTCGGCTCGATGATGATATAGCCACCGGAAGGCAAGTCAACTCTGGGCTTCAGAGCTTCGCGAATTGCAGCATTAACTCGGAAGTACTCTAAGACAGAAATGCGATCGCGATGCTGATCAATCAATACCCCCTGCGGCGATCGCCCACCGCTCCAGTTGATCAAGTGCTGCTTCACCCGCTTGAGACCAGTGTGAGAATCTACGACAATCCGATTCACCTCACCACTGTACGTATCTCGCAACACCCGCTGAATGAAGTCATCATCGCGGTTCAGCAACGCAGGGGCTCTAGTGGAGCTAGCTTCTTGTAAAATAGACTCCCACTGCTTTTGGAGTGCTTCTAAATCTTCCAGAATCGCTTCTTCAGCCATTCCTTCTGCTTCAGTTCTGACCAGCAACCCCATCCCAGCAGGTTTAATTAAGATGGCGAGGGCTCTCAAACGGTTGCGCTCGTTTTCGTTGCGAATCCGTCGCGAGAGGTTCACCCCTTTACCGTAGGGCATCAAGACCAAGTAGCGTCCTGGCAGTGTGATATTCCCTGTGAGTCGAGGCCCTTTGTTGCCTGTCGGCTCTTTCATTACCTGAACTAAGACTTTTTGCTGGGGAGCCAATAGTTCCGTAATGGAAGCGGCGGAGCGCCTTAAGCGCAGTGGGCCTAGGTCTGTCACATGGATGAAGCCATTCCGCTCAGAATCGCCGATGTTCACAAAGGCAGCGTCAATGCCAGGTAAAACATTCTCAACGACACCCAGGTACACATCACTAATCTGATGGCTACCTGTGGCAACAATCAACTCTTGGATTTGATCTTCAGAAAAAACAGCAGCGATGCGATGCTGCTCAGCGATAATAATTTGTTTTGGCATTCAATTTCCTCAAAAATTGGCAGCAGTAAAGGCACCACAACACTTACGCCTCTAACACTTTGCTGGCTTTAAGCTGACGTCGGAGAAAAGTAGACTGGGTGCATCTCAGCCGGGTGAGGTGCAGACCGCCTACAAAACAATCGAATGAAAGAATCGATGATTGAGTGAACAATCAGCAATCAGGCGCTAACGAGTGCAGTAATCTAAAACAGAACCTTCCTATAAAGGTTTAGGTACTGAAATCGGCGGAATCGCAGGCGGCAGAAAGTCTTTCAGAAGTAGGCTAGAACATCCTTTCTTAGGCCACTACTCAGCGGCAACTTTCAAGGCTCTTGTTCTTCAACTACTTCTATCTGAGAAGCATTATAGCGTGCAGATACTTCGATGCTACCCCGTTAGGTTGGCAGCGATTAAAAATAAGCATACACCTTAATTCAGGAAAAGCTTTCAATCTTTAGGACTTCCTGAGTTGCAGTTTATAAAGTTACGTTCCGAAGGTTGAGAAATAAACCGAATACTATCAGTTTGATTAGAAATCGCAATACTTTAAAGAGTGGTTGCCCTTGACCATTGAGTGGGCAGGCACCAGACCTGCCCTTAAAGAGACCTAATTACTGAGCTGACGTGGCCAAACCGAGTTGATTGCGGTGGGTATGTAAGAGCCGTAACTCTCTTTGAGATACCTGTTCCAACATATAAAGCACCTGCTCTGGTTTCAGCAAAGTGCCATCGTTACGGCAGCTACCTACAAAGCGTAGGACGATTGCAGCCTCGCCTAACTCTGGATGAGCAGGCATCAACGCTAGCTCAAACAAGCGATCGCGCAAGTTGATGGTTTGCACTTTGCCAGATTTGGTTGTCTGTTCCCAAGCAATCGTATCTTGAGCTTTAATTGCGTTAATCCAAGCTTGCCACTGCTCAGGAGGGGGGTAGCTAAGACTCGCTAGTTCTTCATCCCCAGCAACCGTGACTGTAATCCAGTATTCAGCTTGCTCTAGCAACTGCGTGGCCGAGGGCGTTTTGAGATCCACGACTTCCGCGCGGTAGATTGGAATGTCAGCGGGCAGACAAGCAGTCAGCTTTTGTTGAAAGACATCCACATCAACGGGCTTAGTCAATTCGAAGTCAACGATTTCTCCAGCACTTGTGGCACCCAAAGGCAGCGCATTGGCGATGGAAATGCGAGGCATGGGGTGAAAGCCACCCGTAAAGGCAATCGGTAGTGCAGCCCGGCGGATGATTCGATCCCAAAGCCGCACCAAGTCCAAGTGGCTGACCAAAGCCATGTCGCCTTGTTTGCCAAACCAAACCCGGATTCGTTGCGAGCGCTCTTGATTCGGCGTGAAGTGACCTTGAAAATCAGGGATGGGCGGCGGTGCGATCGCCACGTTATGACCAAAGTCTGGCCCACAAACCCCACAGTGAGAGCAGCCTTCAAACGAGCAGTCGGGCACGATCGCTGTTGCTAAAGCCCGTAGCAAGTCTTCTTTGAGCCACTTTTTATCAATGCCAGTATCGAGGTGGTCCCAAGGCAGTGGAGCGTCTAAGCGTGCGTCTGTATAATCATTGCTAACCATCGGATCGTCTGCACTGGGGGCCCCAGAAGCGAGTTCATGAGCAACCGACTCATTTATTGCCATGAGGCTCCATTCGCCTTGCTCCACTTGGCGGTATTTCCAAGACAAGCCTGCCTCAGCGATCGCCTGAGTCCAAGCCCCAAACGCACGCTCTAGGCTTTCCCACCAGGAATCCATCCCTGCGCCTAGTTCCCAAGCTCGCCGCACGACAGCAGATAGACGGCGATCGCCCCGACCCACAAAATCTTCCATCGCCGAAATTCGAACATCGGTGAAGTTAACCTTTAACCCCCGAATGCGCCGGAACTCCTCCCGGAGTAAGGCTTGTTTGCGCTCAAATTCCGTAGTTGAAACCGAGTGCCATTGGAAAGGCGTGTGGGGCTTAGGAGTGAAGTTGGAAATGGTCAGATTGAAGCTGAGGGATTTGCGGCCCTTGCTGCGGCATTCTTGCTGCAACCAACGCACGGTTTCGACAATACCAATCACATCAGCATCGGTCTCACCTGGCAAGCCAATCATGAAGTAAAGCTTGACCTTATCCCAACCTTGGTCGTGGGCAGTTTTCACGCCTCGCAGTAGTTCTTCGTTGGTTAAACCTTTATTAATAATGTCGCGGAGGCGTTGCGTTCCTGCTTCCGGGGCAAAGGTCAGCCCCATTTGGCGCGTACCGCCAATCATGTTGGCAATATTTTCGTCAAAGCGATCGACGCGCTGGCTCGGCAAAGAAAGAGAGATATTTTCATCTTTGAGCCGATTCTTAATCTCCACACCTACGGCAGGCAGCGCTAAATAATCGGAACAACTCAAAGACAATAAGGAAAACTCGTTATAGCCTGTAGCTCGCATCCCTTGCTCGATCGCCTCTACCACCTGTTCGGGTTCTACGTCTCTAGCTGGGCGAGTCAGCATTCCCGGTTGACAAAAGCGGCAGCCACGGGTGCAACCACGGCGTACCTCAATGGTGAGGCGATCGTGAACCGTTTGGACGTAAGGCACCAAGCCAATCGAATAAGCTGGAAGCGGCACAGCAACCCGCCGTAAAACGCGCTCGGGCACACCGGGACGATTGGGATGCACCGAACCATCCGCCGCCATATCGTAGAACTGGGGTACGTAGACTCCCGGAACCTGAGCCAGATCTAGAAGTAGTTGTTCTCGGTTTAGCCCTACCGCTTTGCCTTCTTCTAGAACTAGGCCAATTTCGGGCAACAGTTCTTCACCATCGCCTAAAGCAATAAAATCGAAAAATTCTGCGTAAGGCTCTGGGTTAGAGGTAGCCGTTTGCCCACCCGCAAAAATCAGCGGGTAACTACCTTGTTGGACGTTCCAAGGTTCTGTTGTGGCTCGTTCTCGCCAGGTCAGCGGGATACTTGCCAAATCAAGCATTTCTAAAATATTGGTAGCCCCTAGCTCGTAGCTGAGGCTGAAGCCCAAGATATCAAAATCAGTCAGCGATCGCCGCGACTCTACAGCAAACAACGACGTTTGGGTACTGCGTAGCTTACTTGCCAAATCTGGCGCAGGCAAATAAGCGCGATCGCATAGCTGCCGAGGTTGGGTGTTGAGAATGTTGTAGAGGATGATGTGGCCTAAGTTAGACGCACCTACCTCATAGATTTCTGGATATGTCAGCACCCAGCGTACCGAGGCGCTGTCCCAACCTTTATGGAAAGCTCCCAGCTCATTGCCCAGGTAGCGGGCTGGTCGCAAAATTTCAGGAGTCAGTAATTCTTCGATTGCAACTGCCACGGCAAAAAGCTCTCTTTTGGTTCCAGCAACTGCGACTGTCTTTCAGTTAGTAGTTCGCCCTACTACTATACTGAAATGTCTTGAGCAACCGTTCGAGCAGTTGTGGAACCTAAGAATTTAGTGGCTGTGGGCAGAGCTAGCAGCCATAGGAGCTAAGCAGTAACGGCGATCGCTGCTTCAAAGGAAGCTCGATCCTCAAAGATTTCAAATACGCGATCGAGCTGAGTCAACTCAAAAATAATCCGGATAGGAGCAGACATACAGCAAAGGCTAAAGCGGTGGTTGAAGCGTTGAGCCGAGCTGAGAGCAGACACTAAGGTCATCAGCCCTGTGCTATCTAAAGACTCTACCTTGCTCATGTCAATCAACACGACTTGAGGTTGTCGAGAGGAGACAGCGGTCGTTAGTTGCTGCTGCAACTCAACGGAATTTGAAGCATTGATATGGCCTTGAGGCTGCACCACTGTAACTTGAGGCTGAAGCAGAACAGTTTTCATAACCGCAATCCCGTAAGCACTAAAAATCAAAAAGAACTTTAATACGATGTTTAGACCATAGTCGGTCGCCTTTCCGTTCGCCTACTGCCCTAAGGCTAATTTGCGGAATCTTCATGCGATCGCCCCATATGTTTAAAGTTTTGGGTAAGTGTTATTACGGAATGGTATGACAGACTACTAATTTCCGGTTTTCTGGGCCGATCTGAGATGAATCCTAAAATATTGCTCCTTTAGCTAACGCTTTTTTCAGAGTAGACCTCCTTACAAGCAGTTAAAATTTACTCAATTAGATATACAAAAAAATTTTGCCCTGCCCGAGTAGGGAAGTTAAGTAGCAGAAAATCCGATGAGGGCATGCTTAAAATGGAAACTTGTGGAAAAATTCAGCGCGTCTAGGAAAACCACACTCAAAGCTAAACCTTGGAATAGCTAGCCTTTCAGCGTCCGCAGTATGATTCCATTCTTTAATGGCCGCCATAATTAGCTATCCTGAACTAAGGCTTAACTCTAAAAACTAAATCTACGCATCTTTCAGAGAAGAGCTTTAGTTTTTTATGGTTGTCAATCATCCAATGGCATGATTTTACTGTTCTTTAAGCTAAATCTTTTTCTGGAGTAAAGTTGTTGCCTAGAGTACAGTCATAGATTAAAAGCCGTAGTAGCACTGCTAAAATACTTAAATGTAAATCTGCTAGTTTTAATCTTTCGTTAACCTTATTAAAACTATTTAAAGACATTGTGTTTTGCTCAAATTCAGCCTAGACAAGACTTCCCTTAAAACACGGAAGATTTCGAGCAAAATCGTGACGAGGATCACTTAAAAATACGGTTTGCGATCACCTTTTTACTTACAAGCTCGGTAGAGAATTCTAAGTATGAAGTTCTAGTAATCCTGCCATGCAAGCAACTGCTGTTATTCGACATTTAGTAGAAAAAGCTTTGTATTTCAAAAAGTTGACGCCTGATATTGAGAACGAAATCAACTACGAGCTAACTCGCCGGGGTTACATTTCCGATGTAGATTATGAAGCCCTTGAACTACTGATGGCTGAGATGGATGCAGGCCGAATTCAGTTAGTTGCTAGTCCCTAGCGTTTCTCAATTAGTAGTAGCTAAAGTCAAGTAAATTTTTTATTTGTTAGTTTTGCGATCGCGGCCTTAATTCGCTGAGAAAGCGATTTGTCGAAAAAGCAAAATGATTGTAGTAAGGCTTTGGACTTAAAGGCGCTGTGAATTCGCGGTGCATCTGAATAGCGCTAGAACACCAAACCAAGGACTGTGTACTGGTGAACCGTAAAATCTCTATAAAATCTGATGTAGAATTTTTAGGCTCGAAAGGCTTCTGGAGCCGCTGCCCAAATTTGGTGCATGAAATGCCTGAGCCGTTGATGAGCTACCTGAGCAGTTTCTGGGTAAGCCTCAGTCTCTGAAGCGTAGAGGGTGCTTAGTAGTGGCATGACCTCAGTATCTAAAGCAGGCTGAAACAATAACGCAGGCCAAAGCAGGTCGGGCGCTTGACGTAAATCATAAATGGCTGACTCGCTCGTCTCCCAGATAGGTTGGTAGTGACCAACGGTAGGATAACAAGCAACATCCGTGACAAGGGCTAGAGGCCGAGACCAATACATTTGACGCGATACTATTTGCTGAATTAGCTCAACATAAAGGCGATCGCGATCGTGTTGCAGATAAAGAATTTGATGTGGCTGAAAATCGTTAGGGCGGTCCATCAACACAGACAACAGAAGAACTACAAGTTCTGCGTTCTCCTATTTTAGAAGTTAGAATCCCATCTTGTAGAAGAGTAATTTCCCTGACAGGGGTCACGAGATTAGGGAATTTAAGTATTATTAAGTAGACCTAGCAATGAACTGCCTGATTGTTTCAGTTAGCAACAGACTCATAAGTTGTGATACTCCAAGCTCCAAGAGAACTTTGCTAACCAACTCCAAGCCTAGCCTACACAAAGTAGTTTAGGTGGCAGGTCAACCATTAGAGCCGCTAAAGCCAATCAGTCTTTATAGTCCGTTTATTAGAAGAGAGGAGAGCAATGTCTGTCGAGACCATTGAACAACGTTCAACGGCCCGTAAGCTTGCACCACGCTACCGGGTTTTACTGCACAACGATGACTACAACTCTATGGAGTATGTGGTGCAGACCTTGATACATACAGTTCCTAGCCTGACTCAGCCACAGGCGGTTAGCATCATGATGGAAGCCCACAGCAATGGCATGGCTCTAGTCATTACCTGTGCCCAAGAGCATGCTGAGTTCTATAGCGAAACTCTCAAAACGCACGGCCTTAGTAGCACAATTGAGCCAGACGAGTAAAAGCCACAAAAGACGTTCCTAACTTGAAGCTCCATCTGACTCGCCTAGCTCATTATCCTGCCCCAATTCGCTTAGCAATTTTCGTAGTCTCCCTGCTGCTGGTTTGGCTACCTGTAGCAGGGCCGATTTATTGGTTGCTAGATGATCAGAATCTGATTAGCATTCTGACTCTGACATTGCTGTACGTCGAGTTTATTTTGCTAGCGCGGTTCTGGGGGCGACGGGTTTACCAAGACACAACCATTCTGCAAAGTTATGGCCTAAAGCTTTCGCGACAAAACGGGCTAGAGCTGCTGGGGGGTTTGGGGATAGGCGTATGCAGCTTGTTAGGGATGTTTTTAGTTAAAGGAGCGCTAGGGTGGCTAAATTGGCGATCGCCTTCTGTGTTTCTGCTTCAAATCATTTTGGAAGGGTTGCTGGTTTCTTTAGGAATTGGGTTTGCGGAAGAACTATTTTTTCGCGGTTGGTTGTTACATGAGTTAGAGCGAGATTATCGACCCACTACAGCACTTGGGGTTGCTAGTACCGTATTTGCTCTGGCCCACTTCATCAAACCGATCGCTGAAATTCGCCGCACTTGGATCAACTTTCCCGCTTTAGTGTTGCTCGGTTTAGCTTTGGGTTGGGCTAAGCGAGCAACTCACGCCAAAGCAAGTTTAGATGAACCATCTGATCGAGCCCGACCTCGTTTTCAAGGTCAGCTAGGGCTACCTACTGGCTTACATACAGGACTAGTTTGGGGCTACTACATCATTAATGTTGGTGGGTTAATTCGCTACTCTAACCGCATCCCAGAGTGGATTACAGGGATTGATAGCAATCCTCTAGCTGGAGCAATAGGAATTTTGTGCTTGAGCTTGATTGCCCTAGGCATGAATCTAGCGGCTAGAAGACGGCAAGCGATCGCCAAACGCTAACCTCTAGACTTAAACCCACTCTAGTCCCAGTTCTAGTTCCGATAGCCTCAAGCAATTATCGATTCTGAGCCGCAGGTGCCAGGGCATCCAATGCAGTTCCTAATAAGCAAGTGCTTGCCAAATTCACACCATTCAAGTTGGCATCTTTGAGTTCAGCACAGAGCAAGTTAGCCCCGCTCAAGTTAGCTCCTGCCAAATTAGCGCCTTGTAAGTCGGCTTCTTCTAAGTTCGCTTCACTCAGTAAAGCTCCTTGTAAATCGGCTTGACTCAGGTTAGCGCCTTGCAGATTGGCTCCACTTAGGTTAGCGCCTCGCAAGTCGGCACTCCGCAAGTCCACTCCTTGCAAATTCACGCCAACCAAGTTGGCCCCGCTGAGAAAAGCACCTGTGAAAATGGTCTGAGTTAGCTTAGCCCGCATTAAGTTAGCGCCTCGCAGGTTGCTGCCTCGGAGGTCTGCCCCTGTGAGATCCGCCTGCATCAGATTGGCCCCTAGCAGATTAGTCCGCAAATCTGCCCCTACCAATTGCGCCCCAATTAAGTTGGCACCGTCCAAACGCGCTCTCGCTAGCTTAGTGCGATTAAAGTTAACCCCCACTAAAGACGCACCTGCTAAGTTAATTCCACTTAGATCCAGGTTAGAGAGGTCTTCATCTTCCAGATTAACTCCCGCCAGCTGCTTCAACTGCCCAGAGCGAATTGACTCAATGTCCATGAGTGCCTCCTACAGCTGCGGTCTTTTCGGAATTTCCAGTGTCACTGGAGAAGGGATAGGCTGCTTCTTCTAATCGAGCATCCAGTAACCACATCCCAGAGGTGACGCGATGGGGGGTAAGCGGTAAACTGAGACCCTGCTGTAACCCACACACCATCAAGGCGAGAACCTCTACCAGCTTGGGGTCCCAACGAGTGCCTTGATAAGTTTGGCATTCAGCTAAAACTTGCGAGAGGGCTGCTTCTAAATTGAATGCGCGATCGCCCTGAGAGCCACCCTGAACATAAGCCAGTCGCAAATCAGCTACTCGCCGTTGAAAAGCTTCTACCAAGCCTAAAATCCGCGATTCTAGAGGAATTTCATCACCCGCCAAGCCAGCAGGATGACCAGAGCCATTCCACCACTCGGTTTGGTGATTAATAATCGTGGCGATCGCACTGAGACGAGGCAGAGTTCTGAGAACTTGGGCACCCGGCACTAAGGGACAACTTAACGGACAACTAGGCGCTTCCTCTTGGGCCTGGAGGGCATGTCCTCCAGATAAGCTCTCTGCTTCCTGCATGGGAGCAATGCGGTGCAACATGCCAGCTAAGCGGAGACGGTGCAGTTGCCACGCGGGTAAATCCAGCAGTTGGCCCATCATTTCGGCCAAGGCCGCTACCTCAGCTGCTGCCATCGGATTTTTAATATCTGTCAGGTCGCTGAGTTGGGCAATTCGCAGAAATGCCTGTAGCTCATTTGAGATTAGATTGTGGTCTAGAACGTCGGGGTGAAGCTCTTCGGTAAAGGGAAGTTGGCCTAAATCTTGCTGACTGGCTTTGAGGTAGTCAACCACCCGTGAGACCACCCCACAAAGATCGTCTGATTCGGCTTGCGTTGCTTCATTGGCGATCGCAGTCATTTGAGCTTGGAGAGTTTTTTGCAGCTCTGGATCGTAAGGACCAAGATGAGCGATCGCCAACTCCACAGTTTCTTGCACCAAGTTCGGTTCAAAGGTCCAGAAGCCATAAAACTTTCGCTCGCGGTCCTCTGTCGGCAAACCCCCAGGGCCGTAGTCAGCCGCAGATAACTCTTGGCACAACACCATCGCCGTGTAGGTGGGTGACAGAATGATCAGGTGCCACTCTTGGGCCACTGGGTCTGCTGGCTCTAGACCAACTATCGCTACATTCTCGCGCTGACTAGTGGGGTGTTCGGTAAAGCCTGAGTCAGGCGCAGCCATAATTACCACTTGCCGCGATCGCGCTGCTAGGTCGCCATAGCGATCTGCTTCTTGCAAATACCATTTACCCCGCTGAAAGGCGGTAATCACCAACGGGGGGCTACTACAGCTAAGAATGCAGTCCTCCAAGGCGTGGCACAAAGCAACTAAAGTGTTTTTGTAATAAACCCCAAAGCTCAGAGGGCGCTTTCCTGTCTCACCTGTTTGATGAGCCGCCTCTAGCTTTTGCAGAATAGAACCTTCTAACATGATTGAAATATCACTAGGAATGCGTAGTTCAAGCGTACGGTGGTAAATGCGCCTTAGTCATAAGTAAAACTACTTCTTTAGCGCTCAATTGTTATAGATGCTATGAGGCAGAAGTCGCTAGTTGTTTCTCCGTCGGAGCAATCGGGGCTGTCAATGCTTCCTCTAGGTCAGCTCGGCCTAGCTTACTTTCGAGAATGCGCATTACCTCTCGACCAAAATCGTTCGGGTTTTGCTTCCAAGCTTGTAGACAAACCTCACCAAAGAATGACCCCATCGGTTCGGGATTCCAGAGCAGTTTCTTCGCCGTCCAAGGCATCAAGCTCATGGGGTCGTAACCCGCCTGCAAAATGCCTTTGTCTAGGGCGTACTCTTCTAAATGAGTATGGGGTTGCAAGCCAATAAAGAAGATGGCAGGCTCTACCTTATCTGCGCCGAAGATACTCTCTAACTCGCGGTGATAGGCGATCGTTTGGCGAATCGTGTCCGGACGCTCGTCAATCACGTTAAATGAATAATTCACAGACACAACATCCTTAAAGCCCGCTGCCTTGAGGTCACGACAGTTTTGCAGTACTGTCCGCAAGTTGTAACCCATCCGCATCTTCCGCACGAGTTCTTGAGAACCGCTGGTGATGCCGATCTCGAAGTAATTCATGCCAGTTTTGACCATGAGGTCACACAACTGCGGATTCAGGTTGTCAGCTCGGATGTAGGCAGCCCAGTGAACGTCCTCCATACCCGAATCAACAATTTTTTGCAGCAGCTCGATCGCGTCATCAATGTATTTGCGGGCAGGAATAAACTGAGCGTCGGTAAACCAGAAGTTGCGAATGCCGCGATCGTAGAGTTGGCGCATCTCAGCCACCACTTCATCGGCTGGATTCACCCGGACTTGCTTTCCTTCCACCACGGTATAGACGCAGTAGCAACAGTTATGAGGACAGCCCCGCTTGGTTTGTACCCCCACATAGAAGTCACTTTCTTGGAAGTAGTATTCAAATTCAGGCCAGATGCCGCTGATGTAGTCGTAGTCGCAAGCTGTTTTCTGGATTGGCGTGGGCCACTCATGAATCAAGCGATCGCGCGGTTTGGCTTCTCCCACGACATAACAGCGCTCATCTCGAAACTCTTGGCCTCGAAGCAGCTTCTCTAGCAGCGTTTCACCTTCCCCCACAGACACAATCGTCCCGGCGGGCAACTTCTTGCCTAACTGCTCGTAGAAGACGCTAACTGCTCCGCCACCCACGACTAGGCGAGCTTCAGGATGATATTTTTGCGCCCGTCTCAAGCCACGCTTAATCAAGCCTAAATTTCGCCAAAGCTCTGTATAGTAGGCGCTGGTAACTCGAAATCCTCCCAAAGCTCCTCGTAGCTTCACAAAGGGATTACGAGCGTAGAAAAACTCAAAGGCATATTGCAGAGGATTGCCGCCACGCCCCCCGACAGGAGCATAAATCTGAATGTCTCGCCACGAAAAAACCAGTAACGTGGGTCGAAACTGATCCACACAAGCATCTAAAGCTGAAGCGAAATCTAGGGGTGGCACCGTTCCCAAGTCAAAAATTCGTTGTTCTAAGCTAGGAAACAGCTTGTGCAGGTGATCAGCTAAATAGACAACGCCAAGGGGAAAAATCGGATTACAAGGAAGGCGAACGTAGAGAACTCGATGGTGCATCACAGTGTGGTGTTAAGAATTTTTGAGTCTCACAATCAAGCACAAAAAAGAAATTTCAGATTAAGACGAGTAATCAAGCAAACCAGAACCCAGCTGAGGAGCATGACACAGCCTGAATGTCACTAGCAGTTCTCAAGTTCAAATCCCTGGAGACAAACTCAGCAACATCTGCATGCCTACAGGAATTCTGAAAATTGTTTTATATAACTTTACGATACCATTGGCCTTCCTAGTTAGCATGGTGATTTTTCGCTCTCACCCGAAAAAGTAATGCACCTGGAGCTTAAAGAAGTTTCAATAAAGTAGGCCTGTAGGTTTGTAAAGCTTGTCAGTTCAACAATCCCCCAAAAGCCTTAACCAGCAGCTCTTTAGGTTGGTTCCACTCTACCTATTGGTAGAGATATTGATGAAGATCTACAAGGGACAAACTGGATGGTAGTCATGTTTACAGCTACCGGGGATCGGGGGTGATAGTGTTCCGAATATAAATCTACCTACGGCTTTAAGCTCCTCAAAATTATGGCTCAACTCCTTGATCCAGTTCCTTCTGATCAGCCTGATCCTATTTTTTGCTGCTATGTCAATGCCACGAGTCAGATTCAGATCGCACGAATTACCAATGTAGCGAATTGGTACTTTGAGCGGGTTGTGTTTCCCGGCCAGCGCTTGCTGTTTGAAGCCCCACCAGAGGCTCAATTAGAGATTCATACAGGCATGATGGCTAGCGCTATTTTATCGGACAATATCCCCTGTTCCGAGCTGTGGATTGAAGCTGAAGTGTACCCAGGCTTGGACACAGCGAGTGAGCAACGTAAAGAAGAGAAAAATGAAGGGCTCGGCGTCGTAGAACCTCTAGCCGCCACCGCTTGACGCAAATTCATCCTGATGGATAGTTGCATGTAAACAAGCTGAATTAAAGATTTAGGGGTTCCGCTCGCAGGAGTCCAACTTAATACATAGGTTAGTTTCCCTGAAATGATGATAATAGGAAGACAAAAGTCATCCTGTAAATAGTTTTGAATCTACCCTCATTCCTCTGGCTGTGGAGAGCCGCTGCTTGGTCAATGGGCTTCTCGCTCTTGGCATATGTGCTTTTGGCCATGACTGGCGTCTGGATGTTCCAAGTTCGCTCTAACGGTCAACCTTATCCAAACTGGCTGCGATCGCTGCATTACCTGATTGGCGGCATCCTCGCGTTCCTAGTGCTGTTCTTGCTAGCAATCGGCTTGGTAGGCACCGTGGGGCATTACGGCTCTTTGGGGCATTCAACCCATTTGCCTGCTGGCTTAATAGTGGTGGCTTTAGTCGCGATTTCTTTCTGGAGTGCGACCCAAATCAACCCTGAACGTGGTTGGGCGCGAGCGCTGCATATAAGCACGAACCTAATTTTGTTCCTAGGGTTTATTTGGGTCTCAGTCACAGGCTGGGACGTAGTACAAAAATATCTACCTTAGATAGAGGTCAGAAGAAAACGACAGTCTTGAGTAGTAGGGCTCAATAACCATAGCTTCCGTAGAAATCCCCCACTTGGGGGAATGCCATTTACGGAATTTTCAGTAAATATGCTGAATATCAATTAATACTCTGCTTTTAGTTCCGAGCTATGTCTTACCGTCCTGTTTCTCGTGGGTTTGTGGTAATTGATCCAAATGGCATGCCTCTACTAGAAGCATCTCAACAAGGACGCTACGCTCTAGTATTTTTAAGCCAAGCAGATGTCATTCGCTATCGCGAACGAGTAACCGAAGTTCGCCAAGCCACTAAACAGGACTACGCGATCGCTGCGATGCCCATGCATCGGATTCAGCGCTTGCTCAGCCAAGAGAAAGTAGGCTTTTGCGTGATTCAAAACTGGGATGCGATCGCTGCTTGATAGGTTGGCAGCAAATAGCAGCAAGTTGGCGATCGCTCAGGAACCACTACTTCTGTTTGAAGTGCTGCAAAATTCCAGAAAGTTCTAAAATCACTTTGACTTGTGGCTTCACACCTTTTAGAGCAAACTTAGTCCCCTGCTGTCGAGACTTCATCAAACCTTCTAGGATCACCTTTGTCCCTTCCGGATCAAGAAACTGAGTTGCACTCAAATCAAGCACAATACCTTCACCTGCTTGAATCTTTGTTTCTAGGTCTTGAGCTAAAAAGGCAGCAGTACAGCAGTCAATTCGTTTTGGTGCACGGACAATAACAGGAACGCTTGCAGAGTTAGACATAGGGCATCACCTCATAGTTCTGATCTAACTCGGTGAGGCAGCCGAAGCACATCCGTAAAAATCGAATTTGTATTCTACGCTACTAGAATCCGCCTCAGTATGATTGCGGCCACTCTGTGACAACTCGAATTACATCCGAGCAAGTCTAGGTTTGCTGCCTTGGGGGCTAGCAAAATGCAGCTTCGAGCAGCGTAACGAAAAGAGTTAGCCTACAGTTGAGAGAGACTAATTACTTAAGAGCGATCACGAGATTGAACTGTGTCTTTAGAGCCCCCTCCTGATTTGTCTGTGGTGTCAGAGCCTTCTGCAACCCCAATCCAGCCCTTGGAGCCATCTAGCTTTGGCATTTCACCATTGATTCGTCTGACCCTCCTAGGGCTCTACGTTGCTTTAACCATACCCTTGCCTTTTTTGACTCAAGTGACTAGTGCTCCAGTGCCTGCCAGTTGGCTCTGGATTGGCATTACGATTGGCGCGATCGCCCTTTATGCCGCTTTGAGCGAGCGAGTGGTATTAGACCAGGATGGGATTCAAGTGACCTACCCCCGTTGGGTCCCTAGATGGTTACGCCCAGGTTGGGTGCTACCTTGGCAGGAAGTTCAAGCTTTGAAGCCACGCTCAACTGGGCAAGGAGGCTTGGTTTACTACTTTTTGACTCACTCTGGTAAAGCTTACTTGCTGCCGATGCGCGTCTCTGGATTTGCCAAGTTAGTGCAGCAGGTGCAACAAAAAACAGGCATTGATACAAGCGATGTGCGGCCCCTCGCTCAACCCTGGATGTACTTGATCTTGTTAGGGTTAACGCTGATGCTACTAGCAGTCGATAGTTGGACCATTTGGACAGTTTGGACCCAGGGATACCCATCTCCCTTAAACTGAATTGACGGTCTATGGACGCAAAAATAGTACCTCTGCCAATGGAACAAACTGCACAAATGCGCTTGCAGCAGGTTAATTTAGCCGCTTCGGTTGGAGCCCACTATTTACTGCAAAACATTTCTTTTGAAGTGTTTCAGGGCGATCGCATTGTTTTGGTGGGGCCATCTGGAGCGGGAAAAACCTCGCTACTGCGTCTACTAAATCGGCTGAGTGAGCCCACTCAGGGAGCCATTTACTTAGACAATCAAGAAATTCGGCAAATTCCCGTCATTCAGTTGCGACGGCAAATTGTTTTAGTGCCCCAAGAGTCAAAACTTTTGGGAATGACCGTAGAAGCGGCTCTAACCTATCCCCTGACGCTACAAGAACTTCCTCGCACCACAATTGCCCAGCGTTTGCAGTACTGGCTAGAACAATTACACATTCCCTCCGAGTGGCTAGACCGTACTGAGTTGCAACTCTCAGTGGGTCAGCGGCAATTGGTTGCGATCGCGCGATCGCTAATGCTTCAGCCCAAGATTTTGCTTCTAGACGAACCCACCTCAGCTCTAGATGCAGGGCGAGCCGCACATGTGCTTAAAGTTCTAACCGATTTAGCAGAAAGTGGGCAAACCACTCTCTTAATGGTGAACCATCAACTTGATCTAGCTCAGGAGTTTTGTACCAGAGTCCTCTATTTACAGCAAGGTCAACTTCTCAAAGACTCACCTAGCCCAGCCATAGACTGGATTGACTTACGCAATACCTTGATTCAGGTAGAAACTGAAACTACTCAAGAATGGATGTAGCCTCGACCTAACGCTCTGTCAAAACCACGAATTGACCACGCCAAAATTCCCGCTTAGAAATGGCGACCATCGCTAGTAGCCATGCGGAAAGCAGTTGGGTCAGCAGGGATAGCTCCCTGTCTCGCATGAGAGCGCTCTGCTAATGCTGCAGAGTTAGGCGTCAGAACTTCCAGATTGAATCGATAGCCCACATTTCGAACGGTTTGAATCAAACTGGGTTGGCGGGGATCGGTTTCAATTTTTTTCCGCAAAGATAGAACATGTGTATCCACTGTTCTAGGGTTGTCAATTTCATCAGGCCAAGCCCGACGCAGCAGCTCCGATCGGCTCAAGGGAGCACCCCCCGCTTGGGCTAGGATGTACAGCAGACTGAACTCTTGCGGTGTCAGGTCAATGAATTCGTCTTGAAAACGAGCTCGGCGCTGCACCAAATCAATGGTGAGATCCCCATACTCTAACTGGAGTGGCGCTACCACTGCTCTAGTACGCCGAGTGAGGGCTTCAACTCTGGCCTGAAACTCTTGCATACCAAAAGGCTTAGTCAGGTAATCGTCGGCCCCCGCTTTCAGGCCTTCCACAATATCTGCTTCTGTATTACGAGCCGACAACATCAAAATCATTGATTGCTGTTGTTGCTGTAACCAGCGACAGAACTCCAATCCATCTCCACCAGATAGGTCGGAGTCAAGCACAACGAGGGTTGGTTGGCGGCTTTGAAACACCTCTCTCGCTTGGTGGATATCGGCTGATTGATAAACCCAGTACCCTGCCTGCTGCAGATGCCAACCGAGCAGCGATCGCAGGTGCGGATTTCCTTCCACTATTTGAACGCAGACAGCTCCCACAGAGGCGCAGTTTCCTTCGAGTGATTGTCCTCCAACTTAACAGAGCATTTGTCATGGGTTTGTAACCCCTGCTACTCACGTCCTCGTGCGGAACCAACAAATCATCGTATCTGTCCCTGAGGCTATGACTTCTGGCCCATAGGACATCTACAGGTTAAGGGTAGAATAAGAGTATCAACATCCCTAGCTGCTCAGCTCACTTCCACTCGTAGAATTCTTAACACTCACTAGGGTTTACCCGTTGAAGGTGGTGAAGCATTACCAACAGCGCTTGTAGTACTGAGTCAATTAGGCCAACTCCGAAGCGAAAGCCCCGCGATCGCCCTAGCCAAATCGGTCTAAATAAACGTCCATACTATTCCCGCCAACTAAGGACTTAACCTAAAGATTATGCTTCAAGACACTCTGACTATCCGCTACTACCAAAAACTCTCCGATGCTCTAGGCGAACTTTGGAATCGGGGGTATCGTTTCGATGACTTGCGCCTTTATGTGGATGGCTATTTAGCAGCGCTTCGACATGCAAATACAATCGAACCCTATCAAATTCATCGGCTAGAAGAAGAAATTACTCGTTACCTCTACGACTCTTCTAACTTTGAAAGCCTAGAGTCTCAGACAGACTACTACTAACCGTTGCTCTATACCAAGTTCTAAACCATTAGTCCGTAACTAGATGGTGGGTTCAGTCGAGCTGTAGGGAAAGTAGGTATATAGAAGGGCAAATTTAATTTTAATTGACTGAAAAGATTGCACAAAAAAGGGCAGATTAAAAGCTGCCCTACAAATATTTTGTCTTACCTTCAGTGAGTGGCTGATTCAATCACGAAAGTTTTAGGAAGCCAGAGCGACTTCTACCATCTGCTGAAGTTCGCCTTTTTGGTAAAGTTCAATCAAAATATCCGAGCCACCAACAAACTCCCCGTTGATATAGACCTGAGGAATTGTGGGCCAGTTAGAGTATTCCTTAATGCCTTGACGAACTTCGTGATTTTCTAAAATATCAACGGTTTCATAGGGTACACCCATTGAGTTCAGAATCTGAACTACGTTGTTAGAGAAACCACATTGAGGCATTAGCTTTGAGCCCTTCATAAACACCACAATTTTGTGCTGTTTGAGCAAAGCGCCGATCTGTTCTTGCAATTCTGGAGTCATAGCTGTTCCTAAACAATCTTTGCGATGTCCTCTATAACTAGTGTACTGGTTGGTTTTCCAGGACGACTGCCAACCCTAACCAGAGTTATCAGAGATGCATTGGCGAGCTGGCTGTAGCAAGTTTGCTAAAACGTTCTTGAGCCACTAGTCAAAGAGATTGACCCAAAGTAGCCCAAGTTTGAGGGGTGAATGTTTTCAGAGACAGCGCGTGAATGGCTTCGGTAGACATTGCCTCCCGGAGAGCGCTGTAGACCAACTGATGCTGCTGCACCAAGCCTTTTCCTTCAAACTGAGATGAAATGATCGTGGCCTGGTAATGGTCACCACCACCTGTCAGGTCTTGGATTTGAACCTGCGCGTCGGGCAAGGCTGCTTTGATCATCGTTTCAACTTGATCTCGGCTAATCATTCATACTCCTCTGCATGTTCTCAGACTGATCTAGTCTAGCTTTAGCTGGATACTTGACCATTAAGCAAGTTAGAGCAACGCTGGCTAGTTAGGTGCCAAGCATGTGGTAGATGCTGAGCTAGATTGATTTAGGAAATAGGAAAGCCTCAGTTTGTCAGTCCGCTGAGTTAGAAATTCTTCAGTAATTGAGTCGCTGCCGTTAACGAGGAGCCGCAGGCGTAGAAGACTGTTGCTCGCCTCCAGCCCGTGGGAACTGGGCATCCACAAACCCGAGTTCAAACAGTTGCTGGTAAGCTTTTTTGCCCAGGTCACGAGTTGGCTGTTGACTGCGAATGATCTGTACCAAGAGAGGGACTGCCAATTCGGGTTGATTTTGAGCACGATGCACTAAAGCCAACTGGTAAGTAGCTTGATCCCTTAGCTGAGCTGCATCTAGAGCTTTACGGCGTTGGCTATCAGCTACACGGTTGTCAATACCAGAGAAGCTCGAAGCTAAGTCTTGATAGAAATTGGAAAGCTGGTTGTAAACTTGGCGGGCTTCTTGCAATTTCTGAGTCGCCAGAGAATAGTTTTGAGCTGAAACAGCATTACTAGCTTCATCCATTAAACGCTGGCCACCGGGTAGGCTCAGCACGCCAGAAGATTGGCTTAAGGGACGTATATTATTGGGGTCATTGGGGTCAAGCGGTTGAGCCTGGCCACCCGATGGGGGGAGAGAAGGAACCTGAGCCTGAGCAGCCAGCGGACGTAGCAGCGTGAAAGCTACGGCAAGTTGCAGAGAAACTAAGCCTGTCAAGCGAAGGAAGCGAACAGAGCCAGAGGAGATCATGGAGTAACTTTGCGAATTTGCAACAAACAGGACAGATTCAAACTTCGGGTATCTTACCATTGGCGGTCCTCGGTAGGTTTAAGTAACTACCAAAGCCTCTGCCAAGCTGAACAAGCGCCTGTAAAGGTTTCAGCACAGCTCAGCAGAAATACCACTGTTAAGCACGCACCCAACTTTTACTGACTCGCAATTGTTGGAGTTAGCATTAATTCGGTGCCCAGTGGATTGGAAAAAATACTCCCAAGTTTGAGTAAAGGAGACTATGATTTTTGGGCTTGAGTTCCCTAGCCCAGCAGAGGTACGGTTTTTGGGAAAGATGAAATCACCCCTTTGAAGTAAGGAGATATGGCTGAATCTATGCCCTAATTTTGGTTAGCAAGTGCAGCTCAAGGAGCCAGTCTCATGACCCATGATGCAAACCGACCCAGTGCTTCTAACTCAACTCCAGGTTCGGGAGTGCCTGAGAGTAGTACCGGGATTATTTTGCAGCGCGGGGGCGAAGAGTTGCTGCTAGAGAAGGTGAGCGATCGCTTCACGGTTCATCCCTCGTCGCCAGAGGCGGTGCAGCACTTAGCGCAGCAAATTCCCGCCGAGCTACATCGGAACGTGCCTCCTGCTCAGTCAGCCGAATTTATTGTTGACCCATCCCAGCGGGACCAGGTGATGCAAACGGTGCGATCGAGCAGTGGCGTGGACTTTGCCAGCCATGTGTACCGAGTTAAAAATAACCCTGGTTCGCTGATTTACCTGACAGATAAACTCACAATTCAATTTGCGGCTCAGGTTAATCTAGCAACTAGGAACGCGATCGCCACAGAACTAGGTTTGCAAGAAGTGCAGCCTGTTGTGGGAATCCCCAATACGTTTGTGTTTCAAGTCACCGCTCAAGCTGCAGCCAATCCAGTCAAGATCGCCAATCAGCTAACTCGGCGATCGGAGGTATTGATGGCTGAACCAAATATTGTCGTCAGAACCCAGGCCCACTACCGCCCCAGCGACCCGCTATATCCAAAACAGTGGTACCTCAACCACAATGGTGGCCCTGACTTGGCCTCAGGTTCCCATATTTCGGCTGAAAAAGCTTGGGACATCACTAGAGGGAGCCGTTCCATTGTGGTGGCAGTAGCAGATGACTCTTTTGATCTAAACCATCCTGACTTTCAAGGTCAAGGCAAGATTGTCGCCCCTAGAGATTTGAGAGATCAAGACTTTTTACCCCTCCCAGACGATACAGAAGCTAGCCACGGTACTGCTTGTGCAGGCGTAGCTGTAGCAGAGGAAACGGGTAGTGGCATTGTTGGCGTGGCTCCTGGATGCGCCTTAATGCCCATCCGCACCACAGGCTTTCTAGACGATGAAACGATCGAACAAATCTTTGACTGGGCTGTGGTCAATGGTGCAGCGGTAATTTCTTGTAGTTGGGGGCCAAGCGCTGTTTACTTTCCGCTGTCCCTGCGGCAGAGCGCTGCCCTCACTAGAGCTGCTAAAGATGGTCGCAATGGCAAAGGTTGTGTAATTGTTTTTGCTTCTGGCAACGCCAATCGTCCGGTCAATGGCGCGATCAACGAACAAGGCTGGCCCAACAGTGTGCTACGCGGACCCACGACTTGGCTGACTGGATTTGCAGTTCATCCCGATGTGATGGCGGTTTCGGCCTCTACCAGCTTGAACAAGAAAGCTGCCTATAGTAACTGGGGCACCAATATATCAGTTTGTGCACCGAGCAATAACGCTCCGCCCGGAATGTGGCTGCAAGAAACCGGGTTTGTCAGTACACCTCCAGAAGTTCGGGTGTTTCTACCAGGACAAAGCGTTTTCACAGCTGATCAACTCGGAGCCGCAGGCTATGACCCCGGAGACTTTACCGGAGATTTTGGTGGTACTTCCAGCGCTTGCCCCACCGTGGCAGGCGTGGCGGCTCTGGTTCTCTCGGCCAACCCTGATCTTACGGCGCAGGAAGTACGTCAAATTCTGCAACAAACCGCAGACAAAATTGTTGACCCTGACCCCGATCCGCAATTTGGGTTTCGTAAAGGCACCTACGAAGCAAATGGCCGTTCGGAATGGTTCGGTTTTGGTAAAGTGAATGCGTTTAAAGCGGTTCAAGCAGCTCAGCGACAAATGGCTGCACCTTTAAGTAGCTCTCAGCAAGTTCAAGGGCGCAATGATAGCAGCGTGGCAATCCCAGATAACGATTTCAACGGCATCAAAAGCGCGATTCAAATTAACGACCCCAGCTTAGTGCGGGATATTCAAGTCACCGTCAATCTAGAGCACAGTTTCTTGGGTGATTTGGAAATTAGCGTGATTGCACCTAAAGGCCAAACAGTGTTGTTGCAAGGCCGCACGCTGGGTCGCCGGACGCAGTTGCAAAGCAACTATTCTCTGCAAAATACACCCCTACTGCGTAAATTGCTGAATCAGTCTGCCGCCGGACGCTGGCAACTGTGGGTTATCGATCGCGCGGCAATGGATACAGGCACACTCAAAAACTGGCGACTAACCCTCGGTATTTGATTCCGCTGGCGCGATCGCGGGCCAAGGATGAGCCGCCAACAAATTGCTGGTTAGCTCTTGCAGCGATGATTCTAGGTCAGCTGTCAAGCGCTTAGCACTCACTTTAGGTTGTTCTAAATCATAATTGGCAGCTTTTAGCGGCTCGCCAATACGAATTGCTACCTGAGAACGCCATCCGGGCACAGCCTGGCTGTAGTGCAAACTAATCGGCACAATCTTGACTCCCAAACCCGGTTGATTGGCTTCTGCTTGTAGCGCTAAGCGGGCCAATCCGGGCTTCAGAGAATGCACCTGGCGATCGCGAAAAATCCCTCCCTCTGGGAAGATTACCAAAGATTCGCGGTTTTCTAGTAACTCCACCCCATGCCGCAAGCTAGCGATCGCCGGACGCTTTGGGTCAATCGGAAACCCGCCTAAGCGCCGGATAAACCACCCTTGCAGTCCCTTTACCTCATCCGCCGACACCATGAATCTTAAATCGTGCCCCGTAATGTCGCGACCCGCCGCATAAGGCACGAGCAACGCATCCCAGCGCGAACGATGAGTCGGCGCTAGAATCACTGGCCCATCCGTCGGCAAATTCTCCTGACCGCTGACCTCAATCCGCCCAAAGTAAGTAGGCAAAACCACATGACGACCCAGCGGATAGACCCAAGGCATGAGCCACGGGGAAAAGCGAGAAATACCCGTTGCAGGTTTCTTGGGTGGAGAAGAACTTGCGTGAGTGGTTATCTCCATGTCCTGTTTTGGTGCTGGAGGAGTATCGCTAGAGTCACGGCCAAAAGAGTTAAGCGAAATCATGGAGTCGAACGAGATCATAGTGACAGCGGGAGACGAGAAACGCAAGAATCAAGCCGGATAATGCCTGCTTGAACCTAACGTAAAGGCTTTTATTTGAGTTGTCTTCTGCCACAAGGACACTTCCGTCGCTGTCATGAGGTAGAAGCCGAGTTAGGTGAGTGCCGCGATCGCCGCCGTTCGGCAAACCAATCCTGTAACTGCGTCCTACAAGGCGTTTCCAGAATCCCACCTAAAACCCTGAGCTGGTGAAACGAACAAGTGCTATCCGGTAAATTCATCACTGTCCGCACCGCACCAGTTTTCGGGTCGTCCGCCCCGTACACCAACAACCCCAACCGCGCCTGCACAATCGCCCCCGCACACATCGGGCAAGGCTCAAGCGTCACATAAAGCGTGCATTCATTCAAACGCCAGTTTTGTAACACCTGCCCCGCCGCCCGCAAAGCCAAAACCTCCGCATGAGCCGTTGGGTCGCGATCGCGCTCCCGCCGATTTTCTCCCTCAGCGATCAACTCTCCATCTGGCCCCACAATCACCGCTCCCACAGGCACCTCCCCTGCCGCACCCGCCGCTTCAGCCAGCTCCAGCGATCGAGCCATCCAGCGATGGTGCACTAGGTATTTGGGGTGAGAAAGAACAGGAGGGGGAAGTTGCAAGGATGAAGGATGAAAGGGAAGGAAGTCAAAAGTCAGAAGCTAGGAGATTGAGGCAATAAAAACAAAAGGCTCGAAACGCCTAAAGATCAACTCGTTTGGAGGGGGTCTGGGGGACGCAACCGTCCCTCAGCGGGGGTTTGGGGGCGAGTGCCCCCAAGGCTCGGATTAAGCTATCAAATTTCAAGAGCAGACTGCATCAAAAGCGAGTCTAACTGTCCCTGGCGATCCAACGCATACAGATCATCACAGCCACCGACATGCTCATTATTAATAAAAATCTGCGGCACCGTCCGGCGACCATTCGCCCGCTCCCCCATCTTGACTCTAGCCGCCCCATCCCCATCAATCTTGTACTCCGTAAACTTCACCCCTTTCCACTGCAACAACACCTTCGCCCGAATGCAGTAAGGACAAGTTTGCCAAGTGTAAATCTCCACATGAGCCTTTACCTGCTCAGGGTGCCGACCGAAAAACCGATTGAGAAATTCGAGCATGTTTTCTCAGAATTGCACTGCTATCTTAAGCATACTATTCGCACCCTCAGCCAAATAGAACCAATCCATCGCTCCAACCTCAATGCAGCGGGAACGGAAAAACTACTAAAAGACTAAAACCCGCGATCGCCAGCCCCAGAGAAACCGCCGTTAATTTCACACGATTCTGCCAGTCTGGTATCCCTGGCGATCGCTCCCCATCAGGTTTGGAAGCCTTACTACCTGATCGAGGCACCAGCCACAACAACAGACTCCCCAACGTCATCAAGCTACCCAGAATTGCCAAACTGCCACCGACCCAAGCCACCAGGAACCAAGCCATTTGATTCATCGTGATGCTCCGAACTCAAAAAACTTCCCAGCGATCGCCAGATAGAGATAAAGCCAGCTCTAGCCCACCGCTTCAAAAATAGCTGAATCACGCTTGGAGCCAAGCGCCTGTCTCCACTGTAGCCTTGCTCAATCTGGGTTACTGGAAGCAATTTGTAACGAATTCCTTAAGTTCTGACACACCCAAACTGCCACTCTTGCCGCTCAACCCAAAATCTTTCTGTCAAGGGTATACCCGCACTTTGGTAGGATTGAGAACTGAAATTGCCAGTTAAAACGACGCAAAATCAGCCGTTTGGAGGAAACACCTCGTGGAAAACACGCTCGGTCTTGAGATTATTGAAGTAGTAGAGCAGGCCGCGATCGCCTCTGCTCGCTGGATGGGCAAGGGCGAAAAGAACATCGCTGACCAAGTTGCTGTAGAAGCAATGCGGGAACGGATGAACAAAATTTACATGCGAGGCCGTATCGTGATCGGGGAAGGGGAGCGCGATGACGCCCCCATGCTCTACATCGGGGAAGAAGTGGGAATTTGCACCCGCGAGGATGCTAAAGAATACTGCAACCCAGACGAGCTGCTCGAAATTGACATTGCGGTTGACCCGTGCGAAGGCACCAACCTCGTCGCCTATGGTCAAAATGGCTCTATGGCCGTGCTGGCTATTTCTGAAAAAGGTGGTTTGTTCGCAGCGCCCGACTTCTACATGAAGAAGTTGGCAGCTCCGGCGGCAGCCAAGGGCAAAGTGGACATTCGCAAGTCTGCGACCGAAAACCTCAAGATTCTATCCGAGTGCTTAAACCGCTCTGTGGAAGAACTAGTGGTTGTCGTCATGGATCGTCCTCGGCACAAGGAATTGATCCAAGAAATCCGCCAAGCTGGAGCTAGAGTTCGCCTGATCAGCGACGGTGACGTGTCTGCTGCCATTTGTTGTGCTTTCGCTGGCACCAACATCCACGCTCTGATGGGCGTTGGCGCAGCTCCTGAAGGTGTGATCTCCGCTGCTGCAATGCGTTGCTTGGGTGGCCACTTCCAAGGCCAATTAATCTACGACCCCGCAGATGTCAACACTCCCGAAAGCAGCAACTGGAACCGGGAAGCCAACATCGCTCGTTTGAAAGAAATGGGCGTTGATGACCCCGATCGCATCTACAACGACGATGAGCTAGCGTCTGGTGAAACCGTCCTGTTTGCCGCTTGCGGTATCACTCCTGGCACCTTGATGGAAGGCGTGCGCTTCTTTAGCGGTGGCGCTCGGACTCAATCTCTGGTCATTTCCAACCAGTCCAAAACGGCTCGCTTTGTGGACACGATTCACCTGCTCGACGGACAAAGCAAATCCCTGCAATTGCGTTAATTTGCAGTTTCTTAATTGCTAACGGCAGGATTTCAGACAGGGGTATGGCAATGCTATGCCCCTGCTGAACTTTAAGCCTGAAACAGCATTAACCCTGGAGAAGTGCCACACTAAAGGTAGAAGCGATCGCTGACGTAGATCGCTTTTTCATGCCTATCACTTTGGGTCTCCAGCTAGATGAACTTTTCCTAACTTGCCTACTTTAGGTACTCCTTTAGTTTTAATTTAGATTTCTAAAGATCCATTGATTGAGACTGCTAGACGCCTGCTGGTTATCAAAAACGTTTTTTACATCAATCGCTCCGTCTGGCTTGGAAGACGACAACTCTTAGGGAGGGAAGATGAATATTGCCGTTGTGGGCCTGAGCCACAAGACAGCCCCCGTTGAAGTGCGCGAAAAGCTTAGTATTCCAGAACATCAACATGAGGCGGCGATCGCTCACTTGCAGAGCTACAGCCACATTGAGGAAGCTGCCATCCTCAGTACCTGTAACCGCCTAGAAATTTACATTGTCACCACCGAGTCGGAGCACGGCGTGCGGGAAGTGACGCAATTCTTGTCTGAGCACAGCAAGTTACCCATTCCGGCGCTACGGCCTCACCTATTTGTGCTGTTACACCAAGATGCAGTCATGCACTTGATGCGGGTGGCTGCGGGTCTGGATAGCTTGGTTTTGGGCGAAGGGCAAATTTTGGCCCAAGTAAAGCACACTCACAAGCTGGGCCAGCAATACAAAGGCGTAGGCCGCATTCTCAATCAACTGTTTAAGCAAGCGATCTCGGCGGGTAAGCGCGTTCGCACAGAAACCAGCATTGGTACTGGAGCTGTTTCGATCAGTTCAGCTGCGGTGGAGCTAGCCCAAATTAAGGTGCCCAACCTCGCTGCTTGTCGAGTTGCCATTATTGGGGCAGGCAAAATGGCGCGACTGCTGGTGCAGCACTTAATCTCCAAGGGAGCAGTGCAAATTTGTATTCTCAATCGTTCTTTGGAGCGGGCAGAGGAACTAGCCAGCCAGTTTACAGAGACGCAACTCAAGCTCTGCTTGCTGTCTGAGTTGTCGGAAGTGCTGACCTGTTCAGATTTGGTATTTACCAGTACCGCTTCGACTCAACCGATTTTGGATCGCGCCAAGCTAGAAAACTGCTTGGAGCCAACTCAACCTTTGATGCTGATCGACATTTCCGTGCCCCGGAACGTCGATGCGGATGTCAATGACTTGGAATGTGTCCAGGTGTTCAACGTTGATGACCTGAAAGCAGTAGTAGCGCAAAACCAAGAAAGCCGTCGGCAAATGGCAATGGAGGCGGAAGCCCTACTAGAAGACGAGCTAGATGCCTTTGATGTTTGGTGGCGATCGCTAGAAACCGTCACGACCATTAGCTGCTTGCGGGAAAAAATTGAAACCATTCGCGAGCAAGAGCTAGAAAAGGCGTTGTCTCGCTTAGGTAGCGAGTTTGCGGAGAAGCACCAGGAAATTATTGAGGCGTTGACTAGAGGGATTGTAAACAAGATTTTGCATGACCCGATGGTACAACTCCGGGCGCAGCAGGATATTGAGGCGCGGCGGCGAGCGATGCAGTCGCTGGAGATGCTGTTTAACCTCAATCCAGAGGCGCGATCGGGGGAGGCAATTTAGCATCCGAACCTTGGGGGCACTCGCCCCCAACCCCCCGCTGAGGGACGGCTGCGTCCCCCAGACCCCCTCCAGAAGTGGGGTTATTTTTTTGGGGTGAAGGCTGATGGGTAAGAGCTGGTTCCGCACAGTTTCTCAGGTTGTTGTCTTCCTGGTTGGATTGTGGTTGGCATTTGATTTGCTAGCTCGTCTAGGGGGAGAGGTGCTTTGGTTTCAGGAATTGGGCTATTCACCCGCGTTTTTACTGCGGGTCTGGACTAAAGCCTGTCTCTGGACGATCGCCTGCTTGGTGACGGTCGGGTTTTGGTTTGGTAATTTTGCGATCGCCCAACGCTTGCAGTACCAGAGGCCGCAAGAGCAAGATCTAAGCCCCAAGGACATTTTGTTGGGAAATCGGGTGGCTCGGCCTCGCGGCTTAGGGGTGACTAAGTTGCTGCCGCTGGCGGTGGGGTTAAACCTGTTGGTAGGCGTGATGCTGCTTTACTACGCTCAGGTGGCGGGACGCTATTGGCATCCTCCTAGCTGGCTGGGCAAGGCTTTTGCTAGCTTTTCCAATGCATCACTGCCGTCCCCTCAGCGCTTAGAACCAGAAATCATATGGCAAATCTTGGTGCAATTGCCGACTCACCTGCCGCAGGCGGCAGTGTTGGGTGGGCTTGTGCTGGGGCTAACAATTGCCCCTCGGTTTTGGTTGCGAGCGATCGCAGTGGTTTTAGCAGTGGGGTTTGGGGTCACGCTGGATGGCCACTGGGCACAGGTTTTGCAGTACTTCTATCCCACGTCGTTTAACAGTACTGATCCGCTTTTTGGTCGCGACATTAGTTTTTATGTCTTCACTCTGCCAGTCCAGCAACTCCTTGCCTTTTGGCTGACAGGTTTAACCCTGTATGCCTTAGTGTCAGTAACGCTGTGGTACCTCCTATCGGGAGAAAGCTTGAGTGAGGGCAACTTTCCGGGATTCTCGGCTCCGCAAGTTCGCCACTTACAGGGCTTGAGCACTAGCCTGATGGTCGCGATCGCTTTTAGTCACTGGCTCAGTCGTTACGAGTTGCTGTACTCCTCTAGAGGCGTGGTTTATGGCGCTAGCTACACGGATGTAACGGTACAGTTGCCGATTAACACTGGCTTGAGCTTTTTGGCCTTGGCGATCGCGGTTTTTCTACTTTGGCGGACGATAGTCGGCTCGAAGCGAGCGAGCCAATCCGCTCCTTGGCTGTATGGGTTGAGCTTGTACGTTGCGGTTGTGGCGATCGCGGGCATCGCTTTACCAGAGGCAGTGCATCGTTTTGCCGTACAGCCTAACGAGCTAGCACGGGAACGTCCTTATATCGAGCGCAGCATTACCCTAACCCGTCAAGCTTTTGACCTGCAAGCCATTGATGCTCAAACCTTTTCCCCCACTGGAGAACTGACCCGCACTGACCTGCAAGCCAACCAACTCACCCTCCGCAACATTCGGCTCTGGGACACACGACCACTCCTACAAACCAATCGGCAGCTACAACAAATCCGGTTGTATTATCGGTTTCCAGATGCGGATGTCGATCGCTACACGCTTTTGAAGGATGAAGGCGGAAGAACGTTCGCGAAGCGTTCCGAAGGAAGGGATGATATTGCTTCTTCTCTCCTCACTCCTAACTCCACCCTGCAAGAACGCTTTCAGCGAACACCCTTCACTACCGAAAAGCAGCAGGTTCTAATTTCGGCGCGGGAGTTAGATTACAGTGCGGTGCCGCAACAAGCTAAAACTTGGGTGAATGAGCACTTGGTCTACACCCACGGCTATGGATTTACGCTTAGCCCAGTGAATCGGGTGGGGCCAGGGGGTCTGCCAGATTATTTCGTTAAAGATATTGGGGTCAACCCAGCCGATGATAATGCTAGCTCTTTGACGACTTCCAGCGCTGGAATTAGAGCCAGTATCCCCATTGGTCAGCCTCGACTCTACTACGGGGAGATTGCTAATACCTATGTCATGACTGGGACGAGAGTCAAGGAGTTGGACTATCCCAGTGGAAACGACAACGTTTACAACACCTACGGGGGGCGCGGTGGTGTCTTCCTGAATTCTCAATGGCGACGGTTGCTATTTGCCAAGTACTTAAATGATTGGCAGATGGTGTTAACTCGCAACTTTACGCCCCAAACCAAGGTGCTGTTCCGTCGCAACATTAATCAGCGGATTCGGGCGATCGCCCCTTTTCTGCGTTATGACAGTGAGCCTTATTTGATTACGGCTGACACCAACCCAGAGGCTAATGCTGGCGATGATTCAGCCGACCAAAATTATCTTTATTGGATGGTCGATGCCTATACCACGAGCGATCGCTATCCTTACTCAGACCCTGGCAATCATCCGTTTAACTACATTCGTAACTCGGTCAAGGTGGTAATCGATGCTTACAATGGTTCGGTTGATTTTTATGTCGCTGACCTGACAGACCCAATTATTCAAACTTGGGCCAGAATCTTTCCAGGATTATTCAAACCGATCAGTGATATGCCCGCTGCCCTTCTCAGCCACGTCCGCTATCCAGTCGATTTTTTCAATGTGCAATCAGAGCGGTTGCTGACCTACCACATGACTGATCCGCAGGTATTTTATAACCGGGAAGATCAATGGCAGGTTCCGGTAGAAATATATGGCAGTAAACCGCAGTTAGTGGAACCCTATTACCTAATTACTAGCCTGCCCGGGAGCGATACAGAAGAATTCATTTTGTTGCTGCCCTTTACGCCGCGACAGCGCAATAATCTGATTGCTTGGTTGGCAGCGCGATCGGACGGAGAAAACTATGGCAAGCTGTTGCTCTACGAGTTTCCTAAACAGCAATTGGTCTACGGGCCAGAGCAAATTGAAGCGCGGATTAACCAAGACCCGATTATTTCTCAGCAAATTTCCTTATGGAATCGGCAAGGTTCACGGGCGATTCAGGGCAATCTGTTAGTGATTCCGATCGAGCAGTCATTGTTGTATGTTGAGCCTCTATATCTGGAAGCTGAGCAAAACAGCTTGCCTACTTTAGTCCGAGTCATTGTGGCTTACGAAAACCGTATCGTCATGGCCGAAACGTTTGACCAAGCTCTAGCAGCCGTGTTTGAAGCTAAAGCACCCACTGCCCCAGTGGTGCGTCCCGTAGCCGCTCCCACACCTCCGACTCCATCGCCTGTCCCCTCAACGCCCTGAACCGTATTAGGATTTAGCCACATGGCAACCATCCGTGAAGCGTTTGTTAGCGCCGTTCAGCATCACGAAGCTGGGCAGTTGCATCAAGCCGAGCAGCTTTACCGCTTAATTTTGCAGCAAGAGGCTAATTATTTCCCTGCCTTGCATGGCCTAGGGCTAATTGCTTACCAAGCTGGTTACATTGAGGAGTCGATCGCGCACTACCGCCAAGCGATCGCCCTCAAGCCTGAGGTTGCTGATGCTTACAACAATCTAGGATTGGCTTTGGTTGCCAATGGTGAATATGCGGCGGCTGTGGCTAGCTACCAGCAAGCGATCGCTCTAAATCCCCGCTACCCAGAAGCCTACAACAACTTAGGCCATGCCCTGCGGCATCAAGGCAAAGTAGCTGAGGCGATCGCAGCTTATGACAAAGCGATCGTGCTGAAGCCAGAATTTGTCTCGCCTCATTGGAATCGGTCTCTGGCTTTGTTGCTGGGTGGAGATTTAGGCCAAGGCTTTGCGGAATATGAATGGCGCTGGCGACGCGAAGGCAAACAACTACGCCCATTTCTCCAACCTCTCTGGGATGGCTCAAACCTATCGAGACGGCGGATTCTGCTATATGCCGAGCAAGGGTTCGGCGACACGATGCAATTTATTCGCTACGCCACCTGGGTTGCAGAACAAGGCGGGCAGGTGGTGGTAGAGTGCCAAGCTCCCTTAGTTCGCTTAGTCCAAACGGTGCCCGGAGTGCAAGCCGTTGTCGCTCAAGGTGAAGCTTTACCCGCCTTCGATGTGCAGAGACCGCTGATGAGCTTACCTTGGCTCCACGGCACCACCCTAGAAACCGTTCCTGCTCAGGTGCCCTATCTTCAGGTTCCTAGCTCTAGCTCGATCACCTTGGTCACCCCTCCAAGCACCCAGTTAAAAGTAGGGTTCGTCTGGTCGGGCAATCCAGAAAATCGCAATAATCGCAATCGCTCCTGTACAGCGGGTGACTTCCGCCCTTTGCTAAATATCCCTGGCGTAACGCTTTACAGCTTGCAAAAAGCAGCCCAACCAGAAGAACTGGCTCAACTGGGTGCACTGAGCGATCGCATCCAAGATTTAAGCCCCCAGTTACAAGATTTTGGTGATACAGCCGCCGCGATCGCGCAACTTGATTTAGTTGTCACGGTAGATACAGCAGTCGCTCATTTGGCTGGAGCTTTAGGTAAACCTGTCTGGGTATTGCTTTCGTTTGCTCCCGATTGGCGCTGGATGCTGGAGCGAGAAGACACGCCTTGGTATCCCACCATGCGGTTGTTTCGGCAAGCTCAATTTGGTGATTGGGCAGGTGTGTTGACGCGAGTGGTGGCAGCACTGCGGGAGGCGATCGCTCAACCGCAAAAATATTTACTAGATAAAAGCCAAACCTCACCCCTAGCCCCTCTCCTACAGGAGAGGGGTGCCGCAGGCGGGGTGAGGTCAGCCAATGCTCTACCCGAGCAAGATTGGGCAGCACTCCTAAAAACTGCTATCCAGCACTATCAATCAGGTCGTTTGGCGGAAGCCGAGCAAGTTTATCAGCAAATTTTGCAAGCACAACCCAACCAAGCCGAGGTTTGGCAGTTGCGGGGGGCATTAGCCGCCACTGAGAAACGTAACTCTGACGCGATCGCCTACTACCAAAAAGCCTTAGCCCTTAAACCCAACTTTCCGGAAGCGCATAGTAACTTGGGCGTAGCGCTCAGCCAAACCGGGCAAATTGAGGCGGCAATTTTTCATTACCGACAAGCGATCGCCCTGAATCCTGGAGCCGCTGAGTTGCACCACAACTTGGGGGCCGCGCTGAAAGAACAAGGCCAAGTTGATGCCGCGATCGCGCATTACCAGCAGGCGATCGCGCTGAATCCCAACTACGCCATGACCTACAACAACTTGGGCACAATCTGGGAGGCCCAAGGTCGCTATAGCGAGGCAATGGTTTGCTACAACCAAGCGCTAGCCGTTAATCCTGAGAATGTCGACGCCCGCTTTAGCAGAGCGATCGCGCTATTACGGATCGGTGACTTGAGGCGAGGTTTTGAGGAATATGAGTGGCGGTGGCGACGACCAGACATGAAGCCACAACCATTCAAACAACCAATTTGGGATGGCTCTGACTTGTCAGGAAAAACCCTGCTGATTCATACAGAGCAAGGGTTTGGCGACACGATTCAATTCATTCGCTATGTAGCCTTAGTAGCGCAGAAGGGAGGCCGCATCCTTGTGGCTTGTCAGCAAGCGTTATCCACGCTGGTTCAGCCCCTCCCCCAGATTCAGCAATTTATCGTCGAGGGTCAGGCCATCCCCAAGTTTGATGTCCATGCGCCACTATTAAGCTTGCCGCGAATTTTAGACACCAGCCTGGAAAACATTCCTGCCCAGGTGCCCTACTTGCAGCCTCCAACCTCCAGCCTGACTTTAGTCGCCCCACCAGCCACGCAACTCAAAGTTGGCTTGGTTTGGTCAGGTAATCCTACCCATCCGCACAACAATCAGCGCTCTTGCCCCCTCCAGCAGTTTTTGCCTCTGCTAGAGCTGCCTGGAGTTGCGTTCTATAGTTTGCAAAAAGGCCCGCAAATTGCTGATTTAGCGCAACTCCCCTCTACGGCAATTCAAGATTTAAGCCCCCAGTTACAAGATTTTGGCGATACAGCCGCCGCGATCGCCCAACTCGACCTCGTGATTGCCATTGATACCTCCGTGGCTCATTTAGCGGGAGCCTTAGGCAAGCCAGTTTGGTTGCTGCTCGACACCTCCCCTGACTGGCGCTGGCTCACCGATCGCGAAGATAGCCCTTGGTACCCGACAATGCGGCTATTTCGGCAAACCACTGCGGGAAATTGGCCTGAAGTCATTGAGCGAGTCAGTCAAGCACTGCAAAAATTATTAGCCAGTTGCCTGCCTACACCTCTGAGTGATTTGGAGGCGGCGATCGCTACTGCCCTCCAAAGGCACCAAACTAATCAACTAGAGGCAGCCAGCACCATTTACTTTCAGGTATTGCAGCAAGACCCCAACCACCTAGATGCCTTACATTTGCTAGGAGTGATCGCGCACCAAAAACGCCAATTTGACCAAGCGATCGCTTACTACAAGCGGGTGTTGGCGATCGCGCCCAACTTTGCCGAAGCCCATGCCAACCTCAGCGCCACGCTGCGGGAACAAGGCCAGTTTGCGGAGGCGATCGTCCATTGCCAAAAAGCTTTGGCGATCAACCCCAACTTCACGAACGCTTATGCCAGCTTGGGCTTAATTTACCGTCAGCAAGGCAAGTTGGATCAGGCGATCGCAGCCTACAACCAGGCTCTAGCTAAAAATCCTGACGATATTGAGACTCATTGGAATCGCGCTTTGGCTTGGCTGATCAGCGGAGATTTCCAGCAGGGATTTGTCGAGTACGAATGGCGCTGGCGACGACCCCACCGACGGTCTCGTCCTTTTGCTCAGCCACTATGGGATGGCTCAGACTTGCAAGGGCAAACTATTTTGCTCCATGCAGAGCAAGGCTTTGGCGATACGATTCAATTCATTCGCTATGCGGCTTTGGTCGCTGAGCGCGGCGGACGGGTGATTGTGGAATGCCAAGCCCCACTGCTGCGCCTATTGTCTGGGATGGCTGGCATCGCTCAACTCGTGGCTCAAGAAAACCTACTGCCCGTCTTTGATCTGCACACACCACTGCTGAGCTTGCCGCGCTTGTTGGGTACCACGGTAGACACCATCCCTGCCTCAGTTCCCTACATTGTCCCTCCGACACAATCCGCCGTAAAGCTCAGCGCACCTGCTGGCCATCTGAAAGTTGGCATCGTTTGGTCGGGCAGCCGCACGAATCAAAACAACCATCATCGCTCTTGCTCACCGCACTGTTTTCAACCATTGCTGACGATACCAGGAGTCAGCTTCTACAGCTTGCAGAAAGATGCCTCAGTTGCAGAACTCGCCCAACTCACCAGTGACGGTGCAACCGTAGAGAATTTAAGTTCGCAGTTGCAAGACTTTGCTGATACAGCCGCCGCGATCGCTCAACTGGATTTAGTGATTACCGTGGATACTTCTGTGGCTCACTTGGCAGGCGCAATGGGCAAACCTGTGTGGGTGCTGCTCACCTTTGCCCCTGATTGGCGTTGGCTGTTAGAGCGAGAAGATAGCCCTTGGTATCCCACGATGCGGCTGTTTCGTCAGCAACAACCGGGTGACTGGGCAGCTGTGATCAGCCATGTCCAAGAAGCATTGCAAACATTAGTAGAGACACCATCGCCATCAACCCATTCTCTTCCTGCCATGCCCCAGCCTTCTCCTGAATTCGCAGCAGCTACTCCACCCGACAATTCTACTAACGTCACTCCCCCACCTCCCACCGCAAACACTAAGCCAGTGAGACCCATTGGTATCGGCTGGCAACTGAGCTTAATGACAGGATGGGGAGTTTACGGCATCAACTTCACGCTCCAGTTGCAGCAGCATCCTCACTTCGCTCCGATGTTGCTGACACCCGCCTCAGTCACCTCAGAACTGCTCAATCCGCTACACCAAGTGCTGTTGCGTCCTGCGATCGCCCAACAGGGAAATCTACAAAACCTGCTGGCTAACTACCCCAAGCAACAAGTCGGCTTAGATATCCCCATCTTCTACGCCTTGGGCAAAGATTTTGACTCTAAACTGTTACCGCGAGTCTCCGGTCAGCGCAATTTCGGCGTGGTGTTTTTTGAAGATACGGCCCTAAAACCAGAAGCCATTGCCAAGGCTAAAACCTATGATGCGATCGTGGCAGGCTCAACTTGGAACGCCCAAGTATTGCAAAGCTACGGCCTAGAAAACGTCTACACCGCCCCTCAAGGCATTGACCCAGCGATTTTTCATCCTGCTCCCAAAGCCAATTTGTTTCGCGATCGCTTCGTGATTTTTTCCGGCGGCAAGTTGGAGTACCGCAAAGGTCAGGATATCGTGATTGCAGCTTTCAGGGCGTTTCGCGATCGCCACCCAGACGCATTACTCCTCACGGCTTGGCATAATTTCTGGCCACAATTCATGTTGGGGCTGGAGCAATCAGGTCACGTCCAAGGTATGCCAGCTATTCATGCTGATGGTCGCTTACGAGTAGTGGAATGGCTCGTTGCAAATGGGATTCCCGCCGATGCCTGTATTGATGTTGGCCCCATTCCCAATCACATGGTGGGGCAGATTATCCGTGAAGCCCACGTTGCGGTATTTCCCAATCGCGCAGAAGGCGGCACCAACTTGGTAGCAATGGAAAGTATGGCTTGTGGGCTACCCACGATTCTCTCAGCCAATACGGGCCACTTAGATTTGATTGGGAGCGATCGCTGCTACGCCCTCACTCATCAAAAACCTGCTAAATCAATTCCCATTTTCCAAGGTGTAGAAGGCTGGGGCGAATCAGACGTAGAAGAAATCGTGGAAGCTCTAGAACAGGTCTACACCGACTACCAAACCGCTCAAGCCAAGGGCCAAGCCGCCGCCCGCTTCATGCAAAATTGGATCTGGGAAAAACAAGTGCAACGCTGCCTCACCGGACTCAACCTATAAATTTGAAGTTCTTTATGACTCAGGTGGGCACTCTAGGTGAGCTAATTTGACATATAGAATTTGACATATAGAAACAGATATGAAGCTAATTCATGTGCATGGGTTTACAGAGCTTCAGCCAGAATCACTTATTACCAATCAATATCGAAAGTTTGCCAAGAAACTTCATTGGAGTTTGGAAATTCAAGAGTTTAAGTGGAACACTCTACTCTCGTGCCGTGGCGTGTTATCTAGAACTTGTGCAAAAACTACTATAAAACAAACCGTAGTAATAGCAATATCAAAACAACGGCTAAAATCCAGACTAATGGTAACCACCATCTCGCTTGTTTCATCCCATCTCGTACCGCTCGGTTGAAATGAGGCTTTTCAGCGCTGTACAGGCAAATTGCAACTAACATGTTGAGGATGCTTCTGCCAGGAGCTAGAAAACGTATACCAGAAGCAGAAGTGAACATTTCAACAACTAGAAGTACCACTGATAATATGGCGATCGCTCTACCTCGCCATAAATAGCCACGACGAAATACATTAATACTGTATAAAAGTGTACCAATTCCAAAATCAAAAAAGATGCAATAAGCGGCTAGGGCTCTAGGACTGTAAAGAGGAGCTTTGGATAGTATCTTGGCAGATATTTGTTCAGCATGGTCTTGCACCCACAAGCTGTATCCTAAGAAATTAATATGTTTAGACATGCTAAAGCCCTGTTGAGCCTAATAGAAATAGAGTTTCATACTTGACAAGTCAACTTGAGATATCACGAAATCTCTAAGGTTTATTTCTTTGCTAAATTTGCCAGGTCAGTTCTTGCAACGGGCAAATCTAACCAACTGCTTAGTTCGTAAGCCAACCAGTCAAGCTCTGGCTTTGTCAGGCGGCCTCTACCACCCAACTCAAATTCTTTAGTTCCAGCCCAAAGTTTTATTTGAGGAGGAACAATAATGATATTTCCCTCTAAATCCTTTCGCCGAAAAATGTGCGTTAGTTCGAGTTCAAAAATATTGTGTCTAGCTTCACTAAGATATAAATATTTCCACCCAAGTATCTCATGGGACAAAGAGACTTCCAGTTGAGTCAAGCAGAACCTAACTTGAGCAAAGAGAGTGTGGAAAATGCCCCCAATTGTTACAAAAACTGGAAGAAGTACAATTGGCCAAAAGATCTGAATATCAATTATGGCGGCAGGCAAAATCAAGGTCGCTCCTGCTATTAATCCAATCCATGCTTTAGCGATAAGTTCAACAACATCGAAGCCCTTAGGTGGAATCAAAATCTCTAACATTTGTCTGGTATTTCTAACTGTGACCTTGCTACCAGCAGGTTTCCTAGCGCCTGCCGATGACAAACCATATTTCTGTAAATCAGGTGTTTCTAAAGCTTCTAACGCCTGATTTGTAGATTTGGGGCGTAGCTCTACATCCGGTTCTGTCATCCACTTGAGCCAATCTCTAAGTGATTGGCTGAGGTTAGTACGATCCTCAAACAGAATTTGCATCTTCCGCTGCGGCAGTTGGTTGGGGTGTTGGCCTGTTGCTAAATAAATTAGCGTTGCTCCCAAAGCATAGAGATCAGAAGCAGGCGTGGTTTGTCCTCCAAATTGCTCAAATGGCATGTAGCCGTAGGTGCCAACAATGGTTCTTGTCCCATCCTGAACTGTGGTTTGGACAGAACCAAAGTCAATCAGGTAGATTTGTCCCAGACTATGACCACTGCGATCGCCTAGCAAAATATTGCTGGGTTTAATATCTCGATGCACAACCGCAGGCTGGCGGCTATGGAGGTAGTCTAAAATTCCTAGAAGTTCTTTCGCGATCGCTTTGAGTTCTGCCTCGCTAAAAGTTCGTCCAGACTGTACCCAATCCTGTAAAGGCTTCGACTCAATGTAAGTTTGAACCAGCGCAAAACCCTTGCCTAATTCAGTTTCGACGTCAAAGTAGTCAAGATATTTAGGGATAGCTGAATGATTCAGGGATTTGAGGACTTCCGCCTCTCGTTCAAAAAGTTTTAGATCTTGCCAAGTAAAGCTAGGGCCAAAGAGCAATAACTTGATAACAACAGGTAACTTTGTTTGCAGATCCTTTGCTAGAAAAGTTTTACGACCAGCCTGATGGCCTAGCAGAGATTGAATGCGGTAGCGATCGCACAAAACTTGGTTAACGAGTTGATCCATTGCTTTAGGAACGTAGCAGGGCGAAGAATTCAGCTAAATGTTTGTCTGTTCATTCGCCAACTATTTCGTCTTCTGCAATAACTCGTTACACTTGGTCCTGAGCTTAGTGCAGAGTGGTCAATCAAGAAAAGCTTATTCTGCGGTTCGTTGCCACCAAGGTTGTTTTAGGCTGGGGAATCGTTGCATTGCCTGACTGAGCAATGAATTGACTGCCTCAACCGGAGGTAAAATTCCATCTACCGTGATGACATTTTCTTCGGGGCTAATGGAGTCAAAGGCAGCGATTTGGCTTTGCAGCATGGCAGACTGCATGTAGTGATTTTGTCGTTGAGTGAGGCGGCGCTCCAGTTCTGTATGCGGTACTTCAAGGTAAACCAGTTGGACACGCCCTGAAGCGGCTAGGTGGTTGCGGTAGGAGAGTTTGAGCGCAGAACAAGTGATGACCGTCTCTCGATTGCGATCGCCAGCGCGTTGAATATCATCCTCGATTTCTAAGAGCCATTGTCGACGGTCTGCGTCTTGCAAAGGTTGGTGGGACAGCATTTTGAGGATGTTGGCCTGGGGATGGCGGCGATCGCCCTCTAAAAAGTCACTTTCTAAGCGCTCGGATAGCAATCGCCCTACTACCGTCTTCCCTGATCCAGCTACCCCCATCATGATCCAGACCAATGGACAGTCGTTCATTTCTGCCTCACAACCTGAAGTTAGACACGAGTAAATAACAGGTTAAATACCTTAGTGGTGTCGCAATATTGGTTAGGTTCTAGCTTAACTAAATTGGGCGAACTAGCTTGCATTAAATAAGCGTCATATCCGAGCGATCGCATCCATTCTCGCAGTTCAGTTTCGTTGGTTCCCATTTGCTGTAAACCGAAACGATTGACTTCAGAAATAATGTAAGGAACTCGATGAGTTTTCAGAATGTTTATACTGCCCTTCAAAACTTGCAACTCTGCGCCTTCGGTGTCAATTTTAATCATCTTAGGCGGGATAGAGTTTTGGTCAGTCAAGGCTTGGTCTAGCGTGGTAACACTAACCTTCTTTGTTGCTTGGCTCATCCGACTTTTTTGATTAAATTGGTGCGCTCCCACATTCCACAAAGCATGACCACCATCATTATCTAAATTGACAAAAAATTGGGCTTCTTTTGTTTCAGCTCCTAAAGCAACATTAAAAACCTTGAGATTTGGGAGTTGATTCAGTTCAATGTTTTCTAAGATCTTTTTGTAGTTCGCCGACTCCATTTCAAAAGCCAGCACACTACCCGAACCACCAACCAAAGTAGCTGCTAAAAGAGAGAAATAGCCCACATGTGCCCCAATATCAATAAAGCGATCGCCGGGACGCAACGTTTGAATCAAAAAATCAGAAACTTCTGTTTCATACAGCTTGCCAGCGCTAAAACGCGACAGCATGAGTTGCTGGGTATATTTTTCCGCATCCAAGTACAGCTTTAACTGTTTGGTTTCTTGGTTACTAGTAATTGATAAATTCACCACTTGGGTTTTAGTGGGCGAAACGGCAGGTTGCCTGGTAGGGGCGATCGCGCCATTGGCATCGTTGAAGATCGTAGGCCGACCAATCGGAGACAAGCCAGGTTGCAAAGTCACAGGACCATGCATGACTGTGGCAATTCTGCGAGCATCGGCTTCTCGATATGGGGCGGTTCTGCCAAACAAATCCATATCTCGTCGCACCGCAGGCTTAAGATTTCCCTGAGAGTCCACCTGCTTGAACTCGTAAGTGGAATCAATTTCAGCCTTGCCATAGCCCCAATGCAAATGCTCTGTCAACACATCGGGAATGTAGTGCAAGCGCCCGACTCGCTTGGCAATATCCATAATCCACAGATCATCATACAAACACTCAAAAATGCCTGTAATGAAGTAGCCCAACGTTAAACACCATTTGCGGCTGACAATGGGGAAGGTGCATAGCTTCTCGCCCCAGTGACCTTCGTTGAACCACATGCAAAAAATCTCATCTGGGAATTTTGCGGTTTCTTGGTCGAGTCGCGTATCCCACCCTGCGTCGTTATAAATTTGGTCATCAGCGGCCATGACTAGAAGATCGCCTTGGGAAGCAGTCGCCAAGGCATTCCAGGCTTTAGAAACCCCAATTGGCTCGTTGACCATCAAGAAGCACTGCTTTAAGCGGTTGAGTTCTGTTTTATGAGCTTTCAGTTGCTCCACGTAGTCCAGTTTGGTGGAGTCGTCGGTATCTACATAAAATAAAACCTCGACTCTTTCCGGATGGTGCGCGGTTTTCAGCACACTTAAGACGAGACGGAGGGCTTTATCAGGTCGTCCTCGCGTGGGGCAAAGCAAGGAGATCGTTTTCAGCGGCGTTGACATGCTCAAGATCCTCGATCAGGCAAAATTCTAGGGGATTAGCAAAGTGGGGCAACTCACTTTAGCGAGTGGCAAAGGCTCAAGCCATTCGTTCAACTCAACAACAGCTAGCCTCTATTTCTCTTGATCATTCCCAACATAATGTCTATCTGAAAGCGCAACTCAGCTTTTGTGAGGCAATCTGGGACCGAGTTTTGATATTGAGCTTTGAGATGCGGGGTTGGGTAGGGAATGCTGGAGTCGGTGTAGCGTTAAAGTTACAGACTTGAGATGAGACAAGTTTGCAGGCAAGATTCAGTGGAGCAAGGCATTGGGCGGTATGGTGAATATTTCTGAAGCTTCGGCGATCGCACTCCAACATTTTCAGGCCAAGCGGTGGTCTGAAGCTGAGCAAATCTATCGGCAAATTTTGCAGCAGCAACCCAACCAAGTTGAGGCTCTGTCTCAGTTAGGGCTGATTGCTCAACAACAAGGGCAGATTCAAGCGGCAACTCAGTATTGGCACCAAGCGGCAACCCAATATTGCCAGCTGGCTCTGGCCTGCTTCAACCGTCGCCAACTCGATCAAGCGATCACTTACTACCAGCAAGCGCTAGCCCTGCAACCTACCGCCTCCGACATTCATACCAACTTAGGTAATGTTTACCAAGACTTGGGCCAAGCGGAAGCCGCGATCGCCTCTTACCAGAAAGCTCTAACTCTCAAGCCCGATTCGGCTGAGGCCCACAACAACCTCGGCAATATGTACAAACGCCAAGGTCAGTTGGCAGAAGCCAGCACCCACTACCAGCGAGCAGTAGTGCTACGCCCTGACTTGGCCGAAACCTACAACAACTTGGGCAACGTGCTCAAAGACCAAGGACGGATGACGGAGGCGATCGCGGCTTATCGGCAGGCGATCGCGATGAAACCCGGTTTGATGGAAGCGAAGAGTAATCTGCTGTTCTCGCTGCACTACGACAGCACCCACGACCCGGAGACAATTTTTGCTGAGCACAAACGCTGGGCCGAACAGTATGCCGAGCCGCTGACTCAAGCGGCGACGCCACACTTAAATGATCGAACTCGCGATCGCCGTTTGCGGATTGGTTATGTCTCCCCAGACTTTAACGCCCATCCGGTGGGATTTTTCATCGGCTCTGTACTCGCGGCTCACGACCATGCCAACTATGAGGTGTTCTGCTACGCTAATCTGCTGGCCGCTGATGGCTTGACCGAGCAATTCCGCCGCTTTGCTGATGGCTGGCGCGACATTATTAGCCTTAGTGACGAGCAAGTAGCCCAGTTGGTCCGCCAAGACCAGATTGATATTTTGGTGGATTTAGCAGGACATACGGCTGGCAACCGCATTTTGGTGTTCGCGCATAAACCTGGGCCGATCCAAGTGACTTACTTGGGTTACCCCAACACCACAGGCTTGTCAGCGATCGATTACCGCCTGACTGATACCTGGGCCGATCCCGTAGGAGTGGCTGATACTCGTCACACCGAGAGCTTAGTGCGGCTACCCCGTGGCTTTCTCTGCTACCAAGCAGCACAAAACGCCCCAACTGTAGAAGCATTGCCCGCGCTGACGAAGGGATACGTCACCTTTGGCTCCTTTAATAACTTGGCCAAGGTGACACCAGAAGTGATTGCAACTTGGGCCAATATCCTCAAGGCCGTACCCCAATCTCAGATGGTTTTGAAATACAAAGCTTTGACTGATGCGGCTACTCGTCAGCGCTTTCATGATTTGTTCACTCAACATGGCGTGACTAGCGATCGCATCCACCTACTAGGGCACGTCTCTTCTTTTGCCGAGCACTTAGCCCTTTATCACCAAATCGACATTGGCCTTGACAGCTTCCCCTACAACGGCACTACCACCACCTGTGAAGCGCTATGGATGGGGATTCCGGTGATTACTCTGGCTGGCAAAAGTCATGCGGCTAGGGTGGGGATGAGCTTGTTAGCCAATCTAGGGCTGACCGATTTGATTGCTGTGTCTTCAAACGAGTATGTAGCATTGGCCAAACGTTTAGCCGAAGACCGCGATCGCCTACGCTATCTCAGATCCAATTTGCGCTATCTGATGTCGCGATCGCCTCTAACAAATGGGCGCGGTTTTACTCAAACGCTCGAAAGCCTGTATCGGCAAATGTGGCATCGCTGGTGTGACGCGCCAAGCAAGCCGTAGTTTCCTTTCAGAACCGTGTTTACCGACAGCTTATGGACGCTTGAATCTTTGTCAAAGATTTTATTCGCTCGGTAAAAATACGGTTGTAGCTCAGGCTGATTCTTTCGATAAATGAGTGAAGTTGATTGTACAGCCATACCCCTGCCTCTCTATGACTGCAAATTCTGGATCACCCTCAGAACCCCCCAAAGGACAAGGATTTAAAGTAACCCTAACTCAGGGCATTATTGGTGCTGTCTCGCTGGCTGGTACGACTGCCATTCCCCTGCTAGTCAATCGGTATCTAGCTCCTCCAACTGCCGCAGAAAGCCCCGCTCCAGCCGCTCAAGTATCGCCTGCGCCAGCTACAACTCAGGCATCGCCTTCAGCGGTTCCTGCTGCGGCTCCTGGTCAGGTAGTTCCAGGACAGACAGTCCAAACGCAAACCGGAAGCGTCATGCAACTGCCAGTAGAGCCCGTAGAAGGCAAAAACGGCAAAAAGAAAAAGCACGACTAGGGTCAAGCAACTCAAGCCGCAAATTGCTACAAGGCTTCTCTCAAAGGGTGCATCACAACTAGTTTGCAGAAAATTTGAGCGTTGGAGGTGGGTGTCAAAACTCACCTCTTCGTGTTTTTAAGGCACTTTCGGGATGAGTACCTGTTGCCCTTACTGCCCCAGATAAGCCTCTAAAACTTCGGAGTTCGTTTGAATTTCACTAGGACTGCCCACTGCCAAATTGCGGCCTTCTGCCAAAACCCAAACGCGATCGCACAGCGACATAATCACGTCCATATTGTGCTCAATAATCAGGAACGTCAGCCCTTCACGATTCCAGGTAGTGATGTGTTCGCAGATTTGGTTGATCAGGGTAGGATTCACGCCAGCCGCAGGTTCGTCCAGCAAAATCAGTTTGGGCTGCACCATCAAAGCACGCGCCATCTCTAGCAATTTGCGCTGACCACCGGAAAGCGCTCCTGCATACTCATGGGTCATATGCGTCAAGCCTACCGACTCTAAAATGGCGTAGGCTCGCTCCTTTAACTGCTTTTCTTCCTTAGCCACCTGGCGAAACTGCAAGCAAGCGCTCCAGAAATTTTCTCCCGTCTGATGTTGAGCCGCCAGCAGCATATTTTCTAGCACCGACAGCCGGGACAACACCCGCGCTACCTGGAAAGTACGAATCATGCCTTGCTGAGCAATTTGATGGGGTTGTAGTTGTTGAATCGGTTCACCATCAAAAATCACCCGCCCTTGATCGGGGCGAATAAAGTTAGACAGCAAGTTAAACAACGTTGTTTTACCCGCACCATTGGGGCCAATTAGTCCAGTGATACTACCCTGAGCCACCTCGATCGCGGCATTATCCACGGCTTTGATGCCGCCAAAGCTCTTGGAGAGGCCACTCGCTGCTAAAAGGGGAACCTGGGGTTGGGGTCTCCGGTCTTCCACCTCGGTCAAAATTTCTTCTAAGCCTTGCTGCGGCACTGCTTCCGGCAAAACATCGGGAGACTTGGGATCATCGACCAAGGGTTAATTCCTCCTTTTTACCTAGAATGCCTTGGGGTCGCCACATCATCACGACAATCAAGATCAAGCCAATGATCATGACGCGGAATGCGCCTAATCTCGCATCGTCTAGCGGCACAATGTCTTTCAGGACAAACCGCGTTAACGTGTTGTAGGCCCAGAAAATTGTCCCACCCAGCAAGGTGCCGACGTTATTCCCAGCGCCACCCAAAACCACAATCGTCCAAGCTTGAAATGTGATTAGGGGAATGAAGCCGTCGGGGTTGATGAAGGTGAGCTGCCAAGCGTAGAAGGCTCCCGCGATACCAGCGATCGCGCCCCCTAGCATTAGTGATTGCAGCTTGTACCAAAACACATTTTTGCCTAGGGCTTTGGCAACTTCCTCATCTTCTCGAATCGCCTTCAACACTCGGCCCCAAGGCGATCGCACCAGCCACTCTAACAAGCTAAACAAAATCGCCAGCACCACCACCAGCAACAACATCAGCCCTGCCTTGTAGGAGTAGTTGTAGAGGGCGTTCGCACCAATGCTATACATCCACAAGCCTAAAATCGAGCACAAGGAGACGCTAAACAAAGCCAAACCTGCGGCCCATTCTGACAAGCGAGCCACTAGGGTTTTAGCGATCGCGATGTAAACCCAGCCTACCCCGACCAAAGCGATCAACAGGCCCAAGCCTAACAGCTCTGGCGAAAGGGCACGGCTTAGTTTGAGCTGTTGCATCACAACTCCGACTCCCCCTAGGAGCAAGACGAGTGAGCCCGTGTAGCCACCCCAAACCAACGCATTTCTAATCGCGGCGGGACGAGACACTGTCTTGAGGCGTTGCTGCACCCACTGCCAAAGCTTCCAGTAGGCCAAACCGACCACTACCGTCAGCAGAGCAATCATGCCGCCTCTCGTGAAGGCATTCGGGTTAAATTTGTCCAGCGGTAGGGGATAGCCATACACACCCCGCGCTCCTCGCGTTAGCCACTCTTCATTCAGGGCTACGAGTCGCACCACTTCAGACACGCCAATTGTCACGATCGCCAAATAGTCTTCTCGTAAGCGGAGGGTAGAAAAGCCGATCAACAAGCCTAGCAAGGCAGCCAAAGCCGCACCAGCTAAGACTGCAATGGGTAGGGGTATCCCAGTTAGCGTCAGTAAAACGGTGGTATAGGCTCCGACCGTCATAAAGGCAACATGACCAAAGTTGATCAGACCTGTAAAACCCCACTGCAAATTCAAGCCCAAGCTAAAGAGAGCATAGGTTGCAGTGAAAATAATTAACTGGACAATGTAGCCTTCCATGCCAAAGTTGACAACAGCAATAGGGGAACAGAAATCGTGGAATCGGTGGAGTCTGAGTCGAGCGATCGCCCTAAGCGCCCTAAAAAGTTACAGCGATCAGGGGGAAGCTGGGCAATCGGATTGTACCGCAGTCCGAGAGCAGACAAGTATCAAGGGCAACTTACACCTCCTGATCCTTCAACCACTTCTCATACAAATCGGGGCGGCGATCGCGAGTGCGTTGAATCTGCTGTTCTTGTCGCCAGCGATCGATTTCAGCATGGTTTCCAGAGCGCAAAACGGCCGGCACTTCCCACTCGCGGAACACGGCGGGTCGAGTGTAGTGCGGATAATCAAGTAGACCCGCTTCAAAGCTTTCTGCCTTAAGGGATTCCTCTTTACCCACCGTTCCAGGCAGCAAACGCACCGTACCATTCAGCAGCGTCAGCGCCGGAATCTCACCACAGGTCAGCACAAAATCCCCTAATGACACCTCACGAGTCACGAGGTGCAAGACTCGCTCATCCACTCCTTCGTAATGGCCACAAATCACCACCAGTTGGTCATAATTCGTTCCCAACTCCTGAAACATCGCCTGGTTCATCGTTTGGCCTTGGGGCGTCATTAAGATCACCTCTCGCCTCGGTAAAACAGGCAGGGATTCCACCGCCGCAAAAATTGGCTCTGGCTTCATCAACATGCCAACCCCACCTCCGTAGGGTTCATCATCCACACGTCGATGCTTGTCAGTCGCAAAATCACGCGGATTTGTGAGATGCACCGTAGCAATTTCTTTCGCTAAAGCCTTGCCTAACAAGCCCGAACTCAGCGGTGACGTAAAGAAGTCAGGAAACAAAGTAACAATGTCGAATCTCACAAAACCCTAACTTTTGAGAATGCAAATCTTGCCGAGACTGCTGACTATACCCTGAAACTGGCGCATACTTCTGATCGAGAGAGGCATTTGGCGATCGCTAGTGGGTAGCTCTCATGCCACCTTAAGAGCCGTCAGAAGAAATTAGGCAGTGATTTCTGAATTTCTTAAATTATGTTTAAATAATCTGACATTATGCCTATATTAGTTAAGCTCCAGGGTTAAAACTGCATGGCACTGGATGAACAGAAGCGGCATCCCTATTTCAATCAATCGGTTACTGGAGCGTCTGGTTCATTTTATGTCCAGGAGTAGCGTCGTGCCGCAGCTAGAATCTCAAACCCTCAAACAACAGATGCCTCAGTCCACGAAAACCGCTGTGATGATTATTGGGGGAGCGGAAGATAAAGTCCACGGCAAGGAAATCTTGACTTCCTTTTTTCATCGGTCGGGCGGCACAGATGCTCGGATTGCCATCATTCCCTGCGCCTCGCGAGAACCCGCCACGATTGGCGAACGGTACCGCACCATTTTTGAAGACATGGGTGCTAAGGCGATTGAAGTCCTAGATATCCGCGAACGAGAGCAGTGTGAGGACTCTCTCTGGCGTGCTTTTCTAGAAAGCTGTACAGGCGTTTTCATGACTGGGGGCGATCAGTTACGGCTCTGTGCGCTGTTGGCAGACACAGAATTGATGGCAGAAGTGCGGCGACGGGCCGTAAAAGGTGAGATCACGCTGGCAGGCACGAGTGCTGGGGCAGCGGTCATGGGGCATCACATGATTGCCGGCGGTGGTAGTGGTGAGCATCCCAATCGCTCGCTGGTAGACATGGCTACCGGGTTAGCCATCATCCCAGAAATTATCGTGGATCAGCATTTTCACAATCGCAATCGCATGGCCCGACTGATGAGTGCGATCGCGGCTTACCCGGATAAGCTGGGCATCGGCATCGACGAGGATACTTGTGCCCTATTTGAGGGCGATGGCTTGCTACACGTCCTGGGCAAAGGCTCTGTTACCGTCATTGACCCTGTTGATCTCAACTATACGAACCAACCTGATGCAGATGCGACAGAGCCACTGAGTATTCATAACTTGCGGGTGCATATTCTCAGCTATGGCGATCGCTACCAACTCTACCAACGTCGGATCATGTCTCGCGAACCATAAAATCAGATTCCTGCGAACCTCTGGCTTAATGCTGATTTTGAAAAGCATTCAGCCTGAATTTGTCATACCCGAAGGTAGTCTCGGCTCCCCATTACTTACCTTAGTATTGACTTCATGCTAGCCAGCAACTCTCAAACTTTTTTAACTAAAACTGCTCAATATGAACAGTTTTGCAGGTTCTTAAAGCTTGAAACTGCAAAGAACAGCTATCAGGTCAAGAGCTAAGCTTTGACTGGTTTTGCTATGTCGATTGTTTTTTGTATTGGTATGCTGATTTTATTGGGTAAATACCAGCCACCCTGGTAATACAGCGGCAGTTCCTCGATCCTCTACCTCAAAAAGAGCCAAGTAGTTCAGGCGATCGCTGCTACGCTGTTTTTTAAGTTTGACTCTAAATCTGCTGAACTTTGATTTGTTCTGATTTGTTGTAATTCATACTGGCAGAGATTGTAGTTTATCGAGCACCAAACTGTTCTTGGTAAACAATTTGAGGCTTATTGAAGCGAGAAACTGGATAGTTGCTTCCTTAAAGTCACCTCAACTCGTTATTGCATCTGCGTCCTCCCCACCCCCGAATACCCTCGGATAGCGTTATGAAAATACTCAAGATCCAGACACTACGCGGCCCTAACTACTGGAGCATTCGTCGTCATAAGCTGGTCGTGATGCGTTTAAATTTGGAGGACTTGGCAGAAAAGCCTTCCCACCAAATTCCTGGGTTTTATGAGGGGTTGGTGACAGCGTTGCCCAGCTTAGACGATCACTTTTGCTCGCCAGGATGCCGGGGGGGATTCCTGAGCCGAGTCCGCGAAGGCACCATGATGGGGCATATCGTGGAGCATGTGGCTCTGGAGCTACAAGTGCTATCGGGTATGGAAGTTGGTTTTGGCCGCACCCGGGAAACGGCTACCTCTGGCACTTACCAAGTGGTGATCGAGTACTTAGATGAGCAGGCAGGTCGTTATGCCGCTAGAGCAGCAGTGCGCCTGTGCCAAAGCATTGTAGAAACGGGGAGCTATCCTAAAGCTGAGCTAGAACAAGACTTGCAAGACTTGCGAGCTTACTGGGCTGATGCTTCGTTGGGTCCCAGCACCGAGTCTTTGGTGCGCGAAGCAGAAGCGAGAGGCATTCCTTGGTTGCCAATTCCGGCTCGCTCCATGATTCAACTGGGGTATGGGGCGCATCAAAAACGGATTCAGGCAACCTTAAGCAATCACACTGGCATTTTAGGCGTAGAGCTGGCTTGCGATAAGGAAAGTACCAAGCAAATTCTCCACGAATCCGGTGTACCTGTGCCACGGGGTATTGTAATTAACTACATGGACGAGCTGGAAGAAGCCGTAGAGCAAGTCGGTGGCTTTCCAATTGTCATCAAGCCGCTCAATGGCAATCATGGGCGTGGCATTACGCTCAACATCGACTCCTGGAAGATGGCCGAAGAAGCCTACGATGCGGCCAAGGAAGTGTCGCGATCGCTGATTGTGGAGCGGTACTACACAGGGCGCGACCATCGTGTATTGGTGGTGAACGGTAAACTCGTGGCCGTGGCTGAGCGCGTCCCCGCCCATGTGGTGGGTGATGGCCGCTCCACCATCGAACAATTGATTGAGTGGACTAATCAAGACCCCCAACGGGGCGAAGGTCATGACAATGTTCTGACCAAGATCACGGTCGATCGCACGAGTTGGAAGCTGCTAGATCAGCAAGGCTATACCCTGCAAACCGTACTGCCTCTGGGAGAAGTTTGCTATCTGCGGGCCACCGCCAACCTCAGTACCGGAGGGATCGCGATCGATCGCACCGATGATGTCCACCCAGAAAACATTTGGCTGGCCCAACGAGTCGCCAAAATCATCAACCTCGATATCGCTGGCATCGACATTGTCACCTCTGATATTTCCCGACCACTGCGCGAAACCGGCGGTGTAATTGTTGAAGTCAACGCTGCTCCTGGCTTCCGGATGCACGTTGCGCCCAGCCAAGGCATTCCTCGGAATGTGGCAGAGTCGGTGATTAATATGCTGTTCTCGCCTGGGGCTCCTAGCCGCATTCCCATCATTGCGGTTACGGGCACCAACGGCAAAACTACCACGACCCGTTTGATTGCTCACATCTTTAAGCAAACCCAGCGCGTCGTGGGCTACACCACCACTGATGGCATCTATATCGATGATTATTTGGTGGAAAAGGGAGATACCACTGGGCCTCAAAGCGCCCAACTGATTCTACGAGATCCCACTGTGGAAGTAGCAGTTCTAGAGTCCGCACGTGGCGGCATCTTGCGCTCTGGCCTAGGCTTCGATGCCTGCGATATTGGCGTGGTGCTCAATGTTGCGGCTGACCACATGGGGCTAGGAGACATCAACACGCTAGACGATATGGCGCGGGTGAAAAGTGTGGTGGCAGAATCCGCCATGCCCAACGGCTACGCGGTGCTGAATGCTGATGATCCTCTCGTTGCAGGCATGGCTCGTAATGCCACAGCCCAAGTAGCTTACTTTGCCATGAATCCTGACAACGAAATTGTCCGGGCTCATGCTCAGCAAGGAGGTCTAGCCGCCATCTATGAAAATGGCTATCTATCGATTCTTAAGGGTGACTGGACGCTCCGCATCGAGCAAGCCATCCATGTGCCGCTGACAATGGGGGGACGTGCGCCCTTCATGATTGCTAATGCTCTCGCTGCGAGTTTAGCGGCGTTTGCCCATGGGGTCAGGATCGAAGACATTCGTGCTGCCTTAATGAGCTTCCAAGCTTCAGCTGACCAAACACCAGGACGAATGAATTTGTTTGACCTCGGTCACTACCATGCCTTGGTGGACTATGCTCACAATCCTGCCAGTTACGAAGCACTAGGAGGCTTTGTGAAGAATTGGACGGGAGAGCGGATTGGTGTAGTCGGGGGGCCAGGCGATCGCCGCAATGAGGATTTTGTCACTCTGGGTAGACTGGCAGCGGATATGTTCAATCGCGTGATCGTCAAGGAAGATGACGATACTAGAGGGCGAGCCAGAGGCGAAGCGGCGGAGTGGATTTGCCGAGGGCTGGAAGCAGCCAACCAAAGATGCCCTCACGAAATCATTCTGGATGAAACCAAAGCCATCAACTCTGCCCTCGATCGAGCTACACCAGGGAGCTTGGTTGTCATTCTGCCAGAGAGCGTGACTCGCGCTATTCAGTTGATTGAGGCCCGAAATCCTGTCGGCCATACCACAGCCACGCAGACGGCAGATCAGAATGGAGCCAGTACGTTGACCAATGGTCAAACTGTAAACGTCGCTTCAGTTGAGGTAAGCCAGTCCAACTCAGGCACAGCTCAAACAGAGTCTCAGTCTGCCTACACTTTTTAGAGTTTCAGTTTCCCCGGAGAGAGGTTAAACACATCTAGACAGTTGTCTGTGAGCTGTCTAGATGTGTTTGTTTTTGCTCTAAGAATTAGGGTCTGGCTGGGGCTAGTTATTCCTGGTCTAAATCTGTAACATCATTCTCAGCATCAGGTTTCTGGACTTCTTCCTTAAACCCCCGTAGCGTTTTGCCTAGGGCACTCCCTAGCTCAGGAATTTTCTTGGGACCAAAAATCACAATTGCCGCGATCGCAATAATCGCTACTTCCGGCCATCCTAGACCAAACATAGCCCTCTCCCTCTCCTGTCAACCATGCTTCACTCATTAACTATAGACGGGAGGAACGTCCGGTTTTGCAGAACTCGCCGATTTAGATGGATTAGGATTTGGTAAGCGGAATCTTGAGCCAAGTACTGAGTTCATAAGCTAACCAATCCAATTCTGCCGCTGTGAGAGATTGCGGCCCGCCTAGTTCATATTGCTGAGAGCCGACCGCGATCGCCAGCCTGGGTGCATCACCAGATTTTGTATAGGTCACGCTGCGAATTTCTTGCCTGCGCCCCACTTGAGGCCGCCCTTTGGAAAGCCCCAACCGCTTTTGAGCTAGTGAGATTTCTTGGGCATCGATCCGCAAGCGAGTTTGGCCTAATAAGGCTGGCATAATGATTTCCAAAGCATTAGCATCTTTGCTCAGCGCTACTTTGCTATCAGTGGGTTTAGCTACCACTGCCGCTGCTGCATTTCGGGTTTGGTCTTGTTCGAGGGCTTGTAAAGCACCCTGAGCCGAGGTGAGCCGCCGCTCTAAGCTAGATTCAGTCATCCAACTAAGCCAATCGGCAAAGGCCGGGCTCAAATCAGCCACTTGACCAAAATCAATTCGGGAACCACGCCGAGGCAAGCTAGAAGGGTGAGTGCCTGTGACCAAAGTGATTAAGGTTGCCCCCAAACTGTAAAGATCAGATGCCGCGATCGCCCTGCCACTGAACTGTTCTGGCGGCATATAGCCATAGGTGCCGACCACTGTAAAGTTGGTATTCTCCTCCGGCGTTGCAGCCCTGACTGAGCCAAAATCTACTAAATAGACTTGAATCGGGCGATCGCCAGAGGTATCGGTGAGCAAAATATTTTTCGGCTTGATGTCTCGGTGGATTACGGGGGGTTGCTGACCGTGGAGGTAAACCAAAATTTCTAGCAGTGCTTTGGCAACTTGCTTTGCTTGTGCTTCAGTCAAGGTTTTGCCGCCTTGGAGCAAGGTTTCCAAAGATTTCCCATGCACATAGGTTTGGATTAAAGCAAAGCCTTTACCATTGCGGAGGTTCAGCTCAAAGGAATTAAGGTATTGCGGAATCGCCGGATGGGACAGGTTCTTGAGCGTGTCGGCTTCGCGCTCAAATAACTTCAAATCGTCCCATTCAGTTTCATTGTCAAAGGACAGCAACTTGATCACCACAAACCCCTGAGTTTGCAAGTCACGAGCGAGGAGAGTTCGCCGTCCTGAGTTCTTGCCCAGTTGCTTTTGGATCTCGTAGCGATCGCCTAAAACTGGATTTGGCATTTTCTTCCGCCGTTATTGCCCTTAGAAATTCTTATAGCTTTGAATTCGTGCCCAAAGCAAGCTGATATTCTGAACCTACAACAGCATTCTTTAACAACTTCCAGTTTTTACCATGTCAGCGACCTCAACCCCCTCTCTCCGCGAACAACAACATCCTTTAATCCGTCAACTCGCAGACGCGATCGAGTCTGTTTGGCACCGCCATTTGGATTTATCTCCTTATCCTTTCCCGGCTGAGTTGGGGTATGTCGAAGGGCGACTAGAAGGGGAAAAACTGGTGATTGAAAATCGCTGCTACCAAACTCCTCAATTCCGGAAGTTGCACTTAGAATTGGCACGAGTTGGGAGCAATCTTGATATTTTGCATTGCGTCATGTTTCCTCGCACCAATTACGCTCTGCCCATGTTCGGCACCGACCTGGTAGGGGGTCGAGGACAGATTAGTGCCGCGATCGCAGATTTATCCCCCCTCAACGCCGACCGAACTCTCTCGGAGGCATATCGCACCGCCTTGTCAGCCCTACCCAATCCTGAGTTTTCCCAAGCTCGGGCTTTGCCAGACTGGGGAGATATTTTCTCGGATTTTTGTCTGTTTATTCGCCCTGGCAGCGCTGAAGAAGAACAACAATTTCTCAGCCGAGTCGAAGGTTTTTTAACAGTTCACTGCCAACAGGCGATCGCGGCTATTGCGGTGACTTCAGAGCAAGAAACCGAAATTCTCCAGGCTCAACGTTACTACTGCACCAAACAGCAACAAAACGACAAAACCCGCCGCGTCCTTGAAAAAGCTTTTGGCGTAGATTGGGCAGACTATTACATGACCACTGTCTTGTTTGACTGCGCCTAAGCAACTCTGGCAACCTCCGAGAGCGCTTGGCGAAACACAGCAATAAGCGTGGGTTGCGATCGCTAAAAGGAGATGCCATCGTGCTACAGGGCAATCAGCCTACCGCCTGGCAATTTGATGCCAGGGACGCCTATGTACCTATCACCCATGAGGGAGCTGTAGTTGGGCTTTGCAAGCCTGATTATGCGGCTCAAATTGCCGCAGCTATGAACCAAGACCGCAAGTTGCGCCAAGCGTTGTATTTGGCATGCTATGACTTGGTTAGCCGCTCCGGGGGACACAACAGCCAGATTGACGGCTTGGTGCAGAAGTACTTAAATAAAACCGAGCCACCTAAGCAAGGAACAGCACTCATTGCGACCCTCCTCAAGCATCGCCAAGCTGAACTTGATTTGAACGATGATGAGTTCGCTCGCTTTTGTGACTCTTATCGGCTCTCCTACGGAGAACTGAAGAATATTTGGGTCGGCAAAGACATAGAACAACGACAACTGGGACCTTTGGCGCGGATTCTCGGCCAATCAATTGATGAAGTGATTGAAGCTTGGAAAGGCCCAGATGAAGATGATTGATGACTTTGCTATCAATCTCTTACGTTGTTGCAAGGCGCGTCATGCTTTGCAGGATGAAAAGCGTCTAGTTAACTTGTAGCTGACGAATCAATATATTTTGAAATCCTTAAAGTCATCTTTGATAGGTGACTTTAAGGATTTATAGAGACTGGTATAGCAAATATAAAACCCACCTATATGCAGCAATTAAAAAATATTGGCTGGGTTAGCTGATGAAGCTTGATCGATGGTCAAGGTGGTGGGGCTTCTAGAGCGCGATCGCCACTGCTATAACTTTCTATGACTTTTAGCGATGCGCTAAAGTGCGGTTAGTTCGGAAGGTAACGTTCGTGCCGTCAGTCGTTTGCTCTAGCACCAGCATTGGCGTAGGCTTCGCTTTCTGATCCCAATGAATTTGAGCAATGCGACCCTGAATGGTAGGTTGCCAGGTGTCGTTCTCCTCATGGGCAGGGCTGAGGTAGGTTTCTAAGCAGTCAATAATTTGGCTAATTGTGACCGAGGTGGGCTGAGTCGGCAGTTTCGTCAGCTTGATTTGAATCCGGAACAACACCCGCTTCGTGCCCTTTGGTAGGTCGCCCGGTTCGTATTCCACATCAAATACTTCATCTACAGCCCGACCTGCACTGGCAATTCCTACAGAACCCTGCTGGGCTTGGCTGGGTCGCAGAGCTAGGGAGATTTTTTCTTTAACTTTAATTTTAATTTGATTGACGATGGCAAAGTGGAAGACCTCTTCCGCCATCCGCATGCGCAGGTAGTCTAAGTTAAATTCTCTGGAGTGAATTAGGTCGGGGTTCTTTTCCATCTTGCCGATGGTTTCCAGAGCCATCTTCAGCTTCTTCTGCATCTCCTTATTCTTCAAGTCGGCAAATCGCACCTGCTTTTGCAACTTACTCGCTTGCAAGTGAGAATAAACTCCTAACCCAACCAATAGGAGAAACAACCCGCCAGTGGTCATCATCCACGGCTGCATAGCACTATCATCAGGCTGCACAGGCTGAGGGGGAGGCACAGCCACTTTGGTTTTAACGGTTTTGACAGGTTTCGCAGTCTTGACAGGAGCTTGAGCCAACCAAGGTTCTATGAGAAAAAGAGGGGTTGACATAGTAAATCCAGGCCCAACGGTGACTTCTATTTTCAGAGTGCCCCGAAGCGGGGCTGTTGCATCACAAGCCGCAGCGAAAATACAGGTATCTAAAAATACTAGCGGAGCCAACGGGCTCGGTAGCTGCGAGCATCAATGTGGCTGAGATAGGGGAAGCTAGCGTATCGGCCTAGCCCCCCTGGCCACCAGGAATCTAGGAACCAGTAGAGCTGATCGCCTGTAAGCCCGTCGCAATAAAAGTCGATCGCGTCCCCAACAATATGGCGGCTGTTAGACACACCACCGACTCTAGCATTGATTTCTGGGGGGCGGTACCAACTAGTGACCTGGAAAGGACGACCAATCCGCTCCCGGGCTTGTTGCGCTAGACGAGCAATACGGACAATCGCATCGACTGTGGTTTGGTCAGGGGGCATGCGAGTGCCGCCGTGAGTGGCCTCAGCCCAGCTAAAAGTCCCATTGGGAATGATGGAGGCATAAAGCTGAATATTGCCAGGAGTCCAGCGGGCAGGACGCTTGGGCAAGATCAACGGTTTCGGTTTGGGGGGGGCTTCTGGGGCATCTCGACGCGCTTGCTGCATCCGCCTCACGTCTTCAAACAGCGATCGAATGGTTTGGTCACGAGTAGTCAACCCGCGCCAAAGCTGCACCAAACGAATTAATGCTTCTCGTTGCTCTTCAGTTTCTTGGTACTCACCCGGAATCCGCTCAATAAATTCGAGCAGTTCGCGATCGAGCTGAGTCGCTGCGTCGGTGAGAGCAGTTTTATTGGTAGTGCTAGCAGACAATGTGTTTGGGTTAATGCCTAATGCAGCCAGAGCCGTGGTGCGCGAATCAAGACCCCGCCACAGCCGAAAAGCTTCTGTTAGAGCATTTCGTTGCTCTCCTTTACCCTGGTAGTACTGAGGCAAACGCTGGGCAAAGGCAACTAGAGCGGGATCAATGATTTTTAATCCTGGCTCTGGGGAGGTGTCTTTTTCTAGAGAGGCGATCGCAGCTTCCCGAGAATCGAGTTGTCGCCACAGTTGAGTCAGGCGAACTAAAGCTTCGCGCTGATGAGGGTAGCCTGAATAGTTGCGAGAAATGCTTTGCATAAACTGAATCAGCGCTTTGTCTAGGTAAGACTCGTCTACAGATTCAGGGTCAGCATTAACGGGCGTTTTCAGGTTGAGAGAGGCGATCGCAGCCTCACGGGAATCGAGTTTGCGCCAAATCCGTAGGGCTTCTAGAAAAGCATCTCTTTGGTAAGGCAAGCTTCTGTAATAACTAGGTAGGCGATCGACTAAAGTCAGTAGTGCACTGTCTAGGTAAGCCAGGTTTTGTGGCAATCCTTCGGCTTTGAAGTCAATGGCTAAATCGTCCAGGTAAGCTTGCAGCAGAGCTTGAGGGTTTGAGGATTCTAGGCGGGCGGAGGCTTCGTTATTGGCTGGCGGTGTATAACCTGCTGCTACCGCTTGAATAAATCTGTTACCGTAGCGTCCTGCTTCGTTACTCCATAGGTCAGTGGCTTTCCAGCCTTGGGCGACTAGGCTATCGGTGATGCTGCGAATCGTGTTAGCGGCATATTGCACTTGAGCCGCAAAAGTATTGACTTGCCCGAGGGGAATCCGGTTGGCAGGTGCAATCCCTAGTCCAGTTTCGCCATCTTCCAGCGTTGGCTTACCTTGAACCTGATAAAGTGCTGCCAGGATGGGTTTATGAATTCCGGCTCGTTCTGCCTCTAATAAGTAAAGGTAGTTGCGCTGGTCTGGTGTCAGTTTTGCCATAAGCTACAGCACTTAATTGACCTAATCATTACAGTTACTAACCAAAATGCCTTTAACGCTACTGTCTCAGGCTTTAGTCGCTAATTCCCTTAAGAATGTTTGCCTAGTGGCCACCGACATGGACGGCACACTGACGCAGAATGGCAAATTTACGCCCACCTTACTACAAGCTTTGGAGCAGTTAGCTGCGGCGGAAATCCAAGTTTTGATTGTCACTGGGCGATCGGCAGGTTGGGTGGGTGGCTTGGTCAACTATTTGCCCATTTGGGGAGCGATCGCGGAAAACGGCGGTATGTTTTACGCTAGCCAAACTGAGACTCCAATCGCGTTGGTGACGATTCCTGATTTAGCCTTGCATCGCCAAAAGCTGGCCCAAACTTTTCAGCGCCTACAAGCCGATTTTCCGCAACTACAAGAATCTGCCGACAATCGTTTTCGCGTCACAGATTGGACATTTGATATCGAGGGACTGAGCTTACCGGACATTCAAGCCATTAATGCCTACTGCCAAGATCAAGGCTGGGGCTTCACCTACAGCAATGTCCAAGGTCACATCAAGCCAATTGAGCAGGACAAATCGACCGGGTTACGCCAAGTTCTAGGTCAGTACTTTCCTGAGCATACGGCTCAGCAGGTTGTCACAGTGGGCGATAGTCCCAATGATGAAAGCTTGTTTGATGCCGACCAATTTCCCCTATCCGTGGGGGTCGCTAATGTTAAACACTATGCGGATCAACTCGTGCAGCAACCGACTTACATCACACCAGAACCAGAAGGTAGAGGATTTTGTCAGCTCGCTGATTGGCTATGTCAGCATTAAAAATTTCTAATTAGAGCTTCTAGGTTGAGAAGGCTCATCACTAGAGCTAGTACCCTCCTCTGAGGCAACAGGCATTACCAAGACTTTATCGACGCGGTTTCCATCCATATCCATCACCTCAAAGCGTAGCCCTTGCCAGTCAAAGTGATCTGCGGCAGTGGGGATGTGGCCTAGATGCATGACTACAAAGCCACCTAGCGTATGATAATTACCTTTTTCCTCTCCAGGGATTTTATTAATTTCTAGAATGTCTTTGAACTCATCCACTGATAGCATTCCGTCTAGTAGCCAAGAACCATCCTCACGCTGGACGGCGTAGGGTTCTTCTAAGTCCTCGACTGAAGGAATGTCACCGACGATCGCTTCTAGAATATCATTGAGGGTCACGAGTCCTTGAATCACTCCATACTCATCCACGACAAACGCAATATGAGTACTGGATTTCTTGAACAACTCTAGAACTGAAAGGGCGCGAGTACTCTCTGGAATAAACAGCGGCTGGCGCAAGTTAGTGGCTAAATCGATTGGTTCTCCAACTAGACTCCGTACTAGCAAGTCATTGACATGCAAGACCCCTAAGACGCTATCGATACCACCCTGACACACCGGAAACCGGGAATGCACTCCTTCCGTGATTTTCTGACGGTTTTCTTCTAAGGAGTCTTCTAGGTCAAGCCAGACAATATCGGGGCGGGGTGTCATCAAGCCATTGGCGCGGCGATCGCCCAAGCGAAACACCCGCTCCACCATGTCTTGCTCAACTTCCTCAAAGGTGCCCGCTTCAGTTCCTTGTTGCAGTAAGACTTTGATTTCCTCTTCAGTCACCATTGGCTCATCGGAGGGTCGAATGCTGAGCAATCGCATCACCATATCTGTCGAGGCGCTCAGGAGATGGACCACTGGCGCGGCGAACATGGCCAACATCCGCATGGGGCCAGCCACGGAGGAAGCCACTCGTTCTGGGTTGTTGAGCGCCAATTGCTTGGGCACTAGCTCCCCAATAATTAGGGTGAGGTAGGTGACAATGACAATTGCAATACCCGAAGCGATCGCCTCTCGGTATGGAGCTAGGGCGGGGATCAAGGCGAAGAGCGGCCCAATTCTTTTAGCCAGCGTGGATTCTCCCACAGCACCAGACAGAATGACAATCAGCGTGATCCCAATCTGGACGGTTGCTAAGAATTGGTTTGGAGCACTTGCTAGGTCGAGGGCTGTGCGAGCTTTGGCATTCCCCTCATTGGCCATCTGCTGGAGTCGCACTTTGCGCACCGAAACAATCGCCATCTCCGAGAGCACGAAGACTCCGTTGGCAAAGGTCAGCAAGATAAGGATGAGGAAATCAAAAAGAAAAGAGGACATTCCTGAGTTGCCTGTGATTGTGGCGAATCGCGCCTAATGTCTTAAGTATCTTAATATTCAGAATCAAAGGTTCTAAACATTCCAAGACTCTAAGGTGCAGTTTTTGCCCAAGCTTAACAAGTATCAGCCAACACGATTGAAGCAAATATTGTTGCGATCGCCTCACCTCTCAACCATACAAGCAGATCGCGGTTAGCTTAGCTGCTTTGGCTTAGCCTTCTACAAGTACCGTCCATAATTAAAGCCTCCGACTCCCTTCTGATGGGGAGCGGAGGCAGTTGTTTCTAGCGTTGTGGCACGTTAGCTAAGTATCTCAGGGAATCAGATTAGACTTTACATTCCAGAGATAGGTCGCTTAGGACTGGTAACGCTTCTTGGTTTCTTCGTCAGTAGTCAAGGAATCAATGGAGCGATCGGTGATCAACTTTGGATTTGTTGCGGGCGGAGGCGTGATCACAGGTGTGGTGTTCACATCAAGCAGGGGATCTACACCTAGTAGAGGATCTCTGTAGAGATCTCGGTTAACCGAGGTGGATGAAGTTGGGCTAGTCGAGGGTTGGCTACCTAAGACGGGCTTAGCTTTATCTGCGATCGCATCTTTAGCCTTGTCTGCGGTGCCTTTAACAGAATCCTTCACCGAGTCAGCCATGCCACGCACGTTCACGTCATCAACTTTGCTCTTGACAGAGTCGCTGATCCCGCGAACATTCGCTTCATCGACCTTGCTCTTGACAGAGTTGCTGACGCCACGCACGTCAGCTTCTTCGATTTTGTGCTGCACAGAGTCAGTCACGCCACGCACGTTGGCTTCATCAATTTTGCTCTTGACAGAGTTGCTGACACCACGCACATCAGCTTCTTCGATCTTGTGCTGTACGGAGTCAGTCACGCCACGCACGTTGGCTTCATCAATTTTCTGTTTGACGGAAGCACTCACACCCTGAACGTCAGCTTCCTCAATTTTGTGCTGAACAGAGTCAGTGACACCGCGAACATTCGCTTCGCTGATTTTCTGCTTCACAGAGTCCGTGATGCCATGAACATCAGCTTCCTCAATTTTCTGTTTGGCAGAATTAACAGCACCCTTTAGGTCAGTCTCGTTGACTTTTTCTTTGACGGTTTCAACTACACCTTCTACTTGGTGAGTTACACCATCAACGGCGTCCTTCATGGTGTGGACTGCACTATCGAGCTTTTGGTCAATGCCTTCTGCGGCCTGGTTACCAATTGCTGCACCTGCGATCGCACCACCTACAGCACCGACGGCTGCACCTAGGCGTCCACCGACCATTTTACCAATTGTGGCTCCAGCAATACCACCACTAGCCGCGCCAATAGCTTCGGCGACGATGTGATTAGTCGCTTGACCTTTGTCAGAAGCAGACTCTTGGGGCTGAATCTCAGCGGTCGTCTCTACGATTTCCACGTCGATCGGCGCTAGATTGTCGTCATTACTCATGAATGGTGAGTTGTTGATACTAGTCATAAAAAACTCCCTGGCGATTCTATAAACTTTCCTTATTTCCTCTAAGCTTATCGATTAAAAAAGGAGCTGACCTCTCCAGGAGGGGGAGATCCAGCAGTTCGGATGTCCCCTGATAGAGGTATTCCGCCCTCGAAAAGCAACGGCTTCTGCTCAGGCTTCTACAATATAAAGATAGGTAAACACTCTTGGCTGTTCGCTGCTCCGGTTCCAGAATCTATGGCTTTCTCCTCAATTATTCGTGCCCTTGGGCGATCGCCCCTCACTAACGAGCTATTAGCCAAGCTGAAACAGCAACAACTTCTAAAGCTCAACGGTGTGTCTCGCATCCCTAAGGGCTTGGTAGCATCGGCTCTAGCTCAAGCTGGCCCCCGCAACTTGTTAGTAGTGACTGCCACCCTAGAAGAAGCAGGCCGCTGGACTGCCCAACTAGAAGCAATGGGCTGGCAAACGGTTCATTTCTATCCCACCTCCGAGGGATCTCCCTACGAACCCTTTGACTTGGAGTCAGAGATGGCTTGGGGCCAGTTGCAAGTCTTAGCGGATTTGGTAGGTAGCCAAGGAGCTACCAGCAATGGGAATGGTCAAGGTGGGGAGACGAGCCGAACCGCGATCGTCGCCACAGAGAGAGCTTTACAGCCCCACTTACCCCCTATCGATGCCTTCCGCCCCTATTGTCTGAGATTGCAACGAGGAGCCGAAGTTGATCTCGATGCTTTTAGCAGTGAACTGACCCGTTTAGGCTACGAGCGCGTTTCCCTCGTAGAAACAGAAGGCCAATGGAGCCGCCGGGGAGACATTGTTGATGTGTTTCCCGTCGCCGCCGAACTCCCGATTCGTCTGGAATGGTTTGGTGATGAGCTGGACAAAATGCGGGAGTTTGATCCAGCAACTCAGCGATCGCTCGACTCGATCAATCATCTTGTCCTCACACCCACCAGTTTTAGCCCCATTGTCAGAGCCGCTTTTACAGGCGAGAAGGCCACAGCGCTAAAAACCTATCTCAACCCTGCCGAACAAGAGAAATTTGAGCAAGACCAACCCTTAGCAGGTCTGCGTCGATTTCTGGGATTAGCCTTTGATCAGCCAGCTTCTTTGCTCGACTACTTGCCAGAAAATACCTTGATTGCCTTAGATGAACCGGAGCAGTGTCAGGCTCACGGCGATCGCTGGTTTGAGCATGTGGAGGAGCAGTGGAGGGATGAAGGAGGTAAGGGAAAGGATGAAGGAGGAGGGATGAAGGATGAAGGGGAGAGTTCTCTTCTGCCTAAGATCCATCGCTCCTTTCAAGAGTCACTCGCCGAAGTCGAATGTTTCGATCGCCTTTATCTATCAGAACTGGTCGAAGAAGTTGTAGGTGCTGCTCCATCCCTCAATCTTGCCAGTCGCCCGGTGAATGCCACTCCGCACCAGTTTGGTAAGTTGGCGGAGACGATTCGAGGAGAGCGCGATCGCGGTTTCTCGGTGTGGTTGGTGTCGGCGCAGCCTTCGCGATCGGTGTCGCTGTTGCAGGAGCACGATTGTCCGGCGCAGTTTGTCCCAAACTCACGCGACTATCCTGCGATCGAGAAACTTCAGATTCAGCGGGTGCCTGTAGCAGTCAAGTATTCGGGCCTCGCAGAGATTGAAGGGTTTGTTTTACCGACCTTCCGCTTGGTAGTGGTCACAGACCGAGAATTTTTTGGTCAGCACACCCTAACCACCCCCAGCTATGTCCGGAAGCGGCGACGGGCGGCCTCTAAGCAGGTTGATCCGAATAAGCTGCAACCGGGGGACTTTGTCGTTCATAAGAGTCATGGCGTGGGCAAGTTCCTCAAACTAGAGAGCTTGACGATCAACCACGAAACTCGCGAATACCTGGTGTTGCAGTATGCCGATGGTTTGTTGCGGGTGGCCGCAGACCAAGTCGGATCATTGTCCCGGTTCCGAGGGGCTGGGGATGCGGTGCCAGAGCTGAACAAGATGTCCAGCAAGGCTTGGGAGAAAACTAAGAGCAAGGTCCGCAAGTCAATCAAAAAGTTGGCGGTGGATCTGCTGCAACTGTATGCTCAGCGATCGCAACAGCAAGGCTACACCTACCCCACAGACATGCCTTGGCAGCAGGAAATGGAGGACTCCTTCCCCTACCAACCCACCCCTGACCAACTGAAAGCGACCCAGGATGTCAAACGGGATATGGAAAATTCCCGTCCGATGGATCGCTTGGTTTGCGGAGATGTTGGCTTCGGCAAAACAGAAGTAGCAATTAGAGCCATCTTCAAGGCAGTCACGGCGGGCAAGCAAGTCGCGCTACTAGCTCCCACCACGATCCTGACGCAGCAGCACTACCACACGCTGAAGGAACGCTTTGCCCCCTACCCGATTCAAGTGGGTCTACTGAATCGCTTCCGCACCGCTGAGGAACGCCGCCAAATTCAGCAACGCTTAACCACCGGAGAGCTAGATATTGTCGTGGGCACCCATCAACTCTTGGGTAAAGGCGTTGCTTTCCGAGATTTGGGCTTGTTGGTAGTGGATGAAGAACAGCGGTTTGGGGTGAACCAAAAGGAGAAGATCAAAAGCCTTAGAACCCAAGTGGATGTGCTGACCCTCAGCGCCACCCCGATTCCCCGAACGCTCTATATGGCGCTGTCTGGAGTGCGAGAAATGAGCCTGATTACCACACCACCGCCTTCTCGTCGTCCGATCAAAACTCACTTGTCTCCTTTTGACTCCGAAACGGTGCGAGCGGCGATTCGTCAAGAACTCGATCGCGGCGGTCAAATTTTTTATGTGGTTCCCAGGGTAGAGGGGATTGAGGAAACTTCAGCTAAAATCCGCGAAATGGTGCCAGGAGCAAGGCTCGCGATCGCCCACGGCCAAATGCCAGAGGCCGAGCTGGAATCCACCATGCTCACCTTCAGCAATGGGGACGCGGATATTCTCCTTTGCACCACGATTATTGAATCGGGTTTGGATATCCCACGGGTTAACACCATCTTGATTGAGGATGCTCAGCGCTTTGGCTTGTCGCAGCTTTATCAGTTGCGGGGCCGCGTCGGTCGAGCGGGGATTCAAGCTCATGCTTGGTTGCTCTATCCCAAGCAAAGCCAGCTCTCGGATACTGCCCGTCAGCGATTGCGGGCGATTCAGGAGTTTACTCAGCTTGGTTCTGGCTATCAACTGGCAATGCGGGATATGGAAATTCGGGGTGTGGGGAATTTGCTGGGGGCAGAACAGTCGGGTCAAATGGATGCGATCGGGTTCGACCTCTATATGGAGATGCTGGAGGAATCGATTCGGGAGATTCGTGGCCAAGAGATTCCCAAGGTGGACGATACGCAAATCGATCTCAGCGTGACTGCCTTTATTCCGGCTGATTACATTCCCGATCTCGATCAGAAGATGAGTGCTTATCGCGCGATCGCTGCAGCTAGTACCAAGGCGGAGTTGACGCAAACGGCGGCGGAATGGAGCGATCGCTATGGTGCGATCCCGCCTGCGGCTCTCCAACTGATTCGGATTGTGGAGCTGAAGCAGACGGCTAAGAAGCTAGGTTTCTCTCGCATCAAGCCAGAGGGCAATCAACATGTGGTGCTAGAAACGCCGATGGAGGAGCCTGCCTGGAATTTGCTGAAGGCGAATCTGCCTGATCACTTGCAATCTCGGTTTGTCTATACGCCGGGTAAGGTGACGGTGCGGGGTTTAGGAGTGTTGGGTGTAGAGCAGCAGTTGTCTAATTTGATTGATTGGTTGGGGCGGATGCAGGGGGCTTTACCAGAGGCTGTTTTGGTTTAGGTTTGGCTAAACCAAGAGCTTGGGGGCGCTTGCCCCCAAACCCCCGCTGAAGGACGGTTGCGTCCCTCAGACTCCCTCCAAACGAGTTCTTTTGTGGGTGCTTCGAGTTTTTGGTTTGCTAATTTTGGCTCTGAATCTCCCAACTTTTGCCCTCTAACTGCTCACCCCTCTCTCCTCCCGCTTTTCCCTTTTCCTCCCTCCTCCTTCATCCTTCCATCTTCCTTCTCACAGCGGGAATCGTAATACAGCTGAATGAAGTCAGAAAACTGTTTGTAGCCCATTCGGGTGAAGCTGGTGGCGATGCCGTCTCCTAGGCAGTACTCATAGTCGTAGATGGTGGTGTTGCCTGTGAATTGGGTTGATAGTTCCTGCCATGTGGGGGGTTGGTAGCCGAAAACGAATTGAAAAAATTTGGCGGCTTCTGCTTGGTCGTATGTGAAGTCGTCAGCGTTGGGGTTGGTGGCTACGTTCAGGTTGACGTATTTAGCACGGTCGTTGACGAAGGTGATTGACCACTCGGTCTGGGGAAATTGGGGAAACAGTTGGCGCAGTTGAGTTGCAGAGTAGGTGTAGGTCACGCCGTCTGGGGTGGTGAGGCGAGTCTGATAGGGGCCAAAGGTGTGCTCGATGGTTTGAGGGGTTTGGTTGAGCACGGGTTGCCCTGCTCTAGCTGGATCTGTCAGTAGACCTGTAAGGACTAATCCAGCTAAGGCAAGACTACAAAACCGAACGTTCATAATTTAAAGTCAAATTGCTGTTCATAAACTTCAACTGAACATCTAGTTTTTCAGGGCAGTAAAACGAAAGTTTTTCCTATTAAAAAATATACATCTGAATTGAAGAGGTTGCTGAGTATAGAAATCTGGTAGTTTTTGCTACAAATTTGTAGATTTCATCAGAGATTTATCAAAAATCACCCGTTTATATTTGCCACTTTACGGAACAATTCGCTAGCATTTGTATCGTTATGTATGGGAATGTTAAGAGCGTCTGTTACCCGCGATCGCGCAAAGCATTGCTGAGAGCATCGCCGCCATTCCTAACTCTCTCTTACTTGGAACGCATGTTATGGCGTCAACAAATCAAGTTAGTTTCGACCTGTTCCATGCAGCAGTGGCTCCCACCAAAAGCCCATCTACGTTTAAGGCTCAGTTTGATGCTCTCAAGCCTTTACGGCAGTGGCTGGATGGCATCGAAATCAAGACTCCTGAGTTAGCTCATTTTCTCGCTAAGACAATTCCTGCTCAATGCCCTTTTGAAAGAGACATTACTCTCTTTGGCCGCAAGGTGGCTCACATTCCGCCACTGTGCAAACTCAATCCTCTATACGAGGAATTGGTGGGCCTCCGATTTCGTGCCCTCTGCTACTTAGTAGACGAGTGTGGTCAGGACATTCAAGCCTATTCTTAGACCCTATTGCTAAATAGGGTTTTGATTAGCTTTGCTCTAGGAGTTTTAATTAGTTTTCAACGCATCTGCTTGATTCTGCGCTGTGATCACAGCTTGCGGCGGCACCTGGGTTCCGTCCCGTAGCGTCACTCCCACTACAATGGCTCCCGTGCCGATCGTGACGTTGTTACCGACTTGAGAGCGAAACAAGATTGCGTCGTCGGCGATCGCCAGGTTATCGCCAACTTCTAGAGGGCCGTGGAAGACAACGTTGTCGTCTGTATTTAAGTTTCTGCCAATTCGGATACTGGTGCTTTTGAGGGCATGAAAGGTAACTCGGTCCTCGATCGCGGCATTCTCGCCAATGATGATTGGTGAACCTTCGTCGGCTCGAATCGAGGTACGCTGGCCCACCACACTATTACGACCCAAACGCACGTCACCTACTATCCGCACAAATTGGTCGATTTGGACGTTCTGGCCTAATGTGGGTCGTACGGGTTGCTGATTCCAGGAGGTTTTTGGCGCGGCGCTAATGCCCGTGACGGCATCGAATCCTTGCGCTCGATAGAGTTCGCCGTAGTGCTCCGCAAACTCCTCGTTTACTTCTAAAACTTCTTTTTGAAACTCTGCGTTGTCTGCTGTTTTTAGCGGTAAAGCATCTGCTTGAGCTTGCGTGGTAACGACTGCACCAATGGGTACCAGGCGGTTTTTGCCAATTCGCACGTTGGCAAGCTTGGCCCCATGCAGCACAAAGGCTCCATCTTCTAGAACGGTGTTTTTCAACTGAGCATGGAAACCGACGAAGGTGAAGTTACCAATTTTGGAATTCTCAATACTGGCTTGGTGAGCAATGCTGACTTGGTTTCCAGCGCTACTCGATCTACGGCCACAGGCACTAGTGGGAGCAGGAATGCGGCGACGGGCGATGAAGAGGATATTGTCTTGGAGATTCGTTTCATTGCCAATGCAGATGTGCGTATCAGGATCGGCCCTTAAAACGGTGTTGCCAGCCACAAACACCCGCTTGCCCACAGCAACATTGCCAAATAGCTCCACTAAGGGGCTGATAAAGCTGGAATTGACCACCACTGGGGTGGGACGAAACAAGCTGGTTAAGGAACTTGGCGTTGCAGCCAAGGTAACAGCCGCAACCAACACAATGCCCAAAATAAAGCCAACGCTTAGAAAACTCTGTGGTAGCTTTTTTAAGCGTTGATTGATAGAAACAAATTTCACAGCGCAACCAATAAACGAGATACTAGCTATTTCTAGCTGACAGCTTAACTCTCAGGTTGGTTTCCTGCTGATTTAGTTTGCCGCAGCTAGTAATTGCGACTCAATCTTGGCAGCATCGATCGCACGACCAATAAATACCAGGCGCGTCTCTGGAGTCTCATCGGCTTGCCAGGGGCGATCGTAAAAGCGCTCAAAGCGTTTACCCACACCTTGCAGCACCAACCGCATTGGCTTGTTGGGTACTGCCACAAATCCCTTAATTCGATAAATTTCTTGCTCTTGCACCAGAGCTTCTAGTTGGCGTTGTAGTTGGTCTGGGTCAAAGCTTTGGTGTAGAACAACGTGAGTTGAGCTGATATCGTCATCATGGTCATGCTCTTCCTCGGTGTCGTGGTGACTGGGGCGCTCCTCCAGGTTGTCTTCCACCGCTGCTTGGAAGCCTAGTAACACATCTGGACTGAGTTGCCCGCGATCGCTCGCCACAATCTTCACCGCTCTGGGCAATTCTTGCTGAATCAGTTCTAGGGCTTGAGTTTGGGCCTCAGCATCGACTAAATCCGTTTTGTTCAGCACCACCAGATCAGCACAGGCGAGTTGATCTTCAAACAACTCTTGCAACGGTGTTTCATGATCCAGATTGGGGTCAGCTTGCCGCTGTGCTTCTAGGGCTTGCAAGTCACTCGCCAGCGTTCCCTGAGTCACTGCTTCACAATCCACCACCGTCACCACACCATCCACCGTCGCAGCATTGCGGATTTCGGGCCAGCGAAACGCTTGAATCAGTGGCTTAGGCAGCGCTAAACCAGAGGTTTCAATCAAAATACAATCCAGCTCATCTCGCCGTTTGATTAGCTCCAGCATCGTCGGCAAAAACTCTTCCTGCACCGTGCAGCAGAGACAGCCATTCGTCAGCTCCACAATATTAAGGGCGTTGACCGCACTCACTGGCTGTTCCTCACCCGACTCATCTGGACACACTTGGCAAGAGCGTAGCAAATCGCCATCAATGCCCAACTCGCCAAACTCATTTACCAACACCGCAATTCGCCGACCTTGGTTGTTTTGCAACACATGGCGAATCAGGGTCGTTTTACCACTGCCAAGGAAGCCAGTAATGACAGTAACAGGAATTTTTGCAGCCATGCCTAAACTCAAAAAGGGCTTGAAAACGGTTCAAAGAGACTCGAAAAAGGGAGGCTCGAAAAGGGCGATCGCTTACCAAATACCGCTTGCTCAGGTTATCACTGCAAGCAGGATGCCTTCAAGCTAATAATCCTGCAAGCTCAGTGACTGCTTTACAACCACCAAGCCTCCAGGATTACAAGTTTGCTCACCAGGGAGACTAAATTTTAGATAGAGGATCGTTCCTCAAACTTAGCTAACTTTCTAGCTTAGCCAGCTTATTCAGCAGTCGCCATTTCGGTGCTGCCACGACCGCGACGACGAGTCAGCGTGTTAAACAGCATCACACCGATCGCCTTGATCAGATTACCTTCTAGCTCATTGAACAACTTCATGTTCATGCCGAAAGCTGCATTGGCTTCCTCAACAATCCGATCCGCAGTCGCCTCATCCACAGGCAACTCATTCATCGCTTGACGGTAGGTGTTTTTGAACGCCTTCTCGTCCGCAATATCTTCGAATTCGTAGAATGCCGTACCATTGCTCTCAAGATTCATGGCACGCTGAGCAATGCCCTTGAGGATCTGACCACCCGAGAGATCACCGAGGTAACGGGTGTAAGAATGGGCTGCTAGCAACTCAGGCTCAGTAGCCGCAATCTCGTGAATTCGTTGCACATAAGCTTGAGCCGCAGCCGAAGGAGCCACTTCCTCACGCCAGTTAGGACCGTAGTAGTAGTAAAGATCCTTCTCTAGACTGACCTTGCGATTCAGTTGAGGAAAGTAAAATTTCGAAACAATAGGGTGGTGCTGGAGCCGATCCATCTCTTCTTCGATCGCAGAATAAACGAAGTAGAGGTTAGCGACTAGCTTCCGGTAAGAGTTTTTCTCAACCACTCCCTTCAAAAAGCACTTCACAAAGCCGACATTCTCGGCCATAGTATGGGCTTTTTTAGTACCCTCACGGAGTTTTGTTGCTAAATTACCGTTGCCCTCTAAATTGGTAGCGACAGTACTGGTCATACTAAATGTCCTGCTAAACTTCCCAACACTAAAGTTGCTTGCTGGAATGGCAATCCTTACGAAAAACTAAAAAGCCACCTAAATCGTTACAGTAAAACGATTTGATGAGAATTTGTGTTAAATATTCTGAAGCTCTATTGAGCCAGAAGCACCAAAAGCCACAGCAAGCCAACATTCACCCGAATTCAACCCATTACATCACAGGTTTTACTTACATTTATTAATAAATGTAAGCAGCCTGAACCATTGCTACATATCCTTTCAGGCAGAACGGCAGGGAAGTAGAAGGGATGAAATAGGAAAAATGAAGGATGAAAAGGGAAGAGATAGAAGCCAAAAATTAGCAGCCAGAATCCAAAGACCCGAAACACTTATATTCAAGTTCGTTTGGAAGGGGTCCGGGAGACGCAACCGTCCCTCAGCGGGGGTCTGGGGGCAGGTGCCCCCAAGCTCTTGGTTCTGTTCTAACCAAACAACAAAGCCACAGGAAAATGCTGTAAAGCCTCCCCAACCAGTATCCTTCCCTCAGCTTGCAGGGATTGTGCCGTAATTGCATTGTGCCAAGAAGTAGGAGCCCCTTGAGGCAGCTCAATGGCCGTGTCCTCCCATACTTGTTGAGTCAGAGGATACTCCCCAGGTTGAATCACATTCGTGAGGAACCGAGGCGCGATCGCGATCGCTGTTTCATTTCCCTGCCTTCTCGCAAAAGCAATGATATGGTCTTGCAACTTACCAGTCACTTGGAGTGGCAAATAATCACCATCCTGGAACAGCTCGCTATGTTTAGCTCTAGCTTGCAGCCCTTGGAAAGTCAAAAACAGCTTAATTCTGCCATCTTCCTTCGTCTCTAATAGTTCAGTAATCAGCTCTGGAATATTGTTCGCGATCTTCTGTTTCAGATCATCTAAACAAGCCTGACGCTGCTCAAAATCTACAGGCCGACGGTTATCAGGGTCCACCAAACTCAATTCCCAAAACTCAGTGCCTTGGTATATGTCAGGGATACCAGGAGAAGTCAGCTTCAGTAGCGTTTGTGATAGAGAGTTAAACATGCCATAGTAGGCCACTCGCTCTTGGAAAGGACGCAACTCCTTCAGGAACGGGTTATCTCCACCGGGTTGCAAGACTGATTCCACAAACTGAGCAAAGGCGTTTTCGTAGGCTGCATCCGGTCTGAGCCAAGCCGTATGTACCTTCGCCTCCCGTACGCCCTTAATCACATAATCCTTAACTCGCCCGACGAACTGCTCAAATTCACCATCCTGGAAAGGAAACGCCCCAACCACGGTTTGGTAAAAGAAGTATTCATCATTCTCATCAGGCATGATTTCGCGCTGCCGACGCACCTTCTGAGAGCGATTAATTTGGCTCCAAGTGCTGACTTGTTTCTCCCACTCATCTGGGATTTCGGAGAGGACATTGAGCCGAGCCCGGACATCTTCCCCACGCTTGGTGTCATGAGTCGCAGTGGCGCTCATAGCGTAAGGCCAATCGGTCTGCCGTTTGTGATTGAACTCATGGAAAGCATCAAGAGATAACCCAAAGTGGCTAGGGTCACCGCCGACTTCATTGAGGGATAGCAGGCGGTTGTAAACATAGAGGGTAGTGTCCTCGACCCCCTTAGCCATCAGAGGCCCGGTGTACTGCTGCAATCGCATGACGAAGTAGAGCCAGTAGTCTCTCTCGGCTTGAGTGAGAGAGTCTTCATATTCTAGGAGCAACAGTTTTTCGATGAAGTTCAGCTCATTTTGGAGCAGAGGCACCCGTTCCTTGGCGCTATCAATTACCTCTGTGATGTAGGCGCGATCGCGCTCAGGTAAGCCTTCCTGCGTGATGTAGGTGCGGTAAATCGGGAAGATGGTCAACACTTCCGCCAACGCCCGCTTCAAACCATTGATCGTAAAATCGTTGCCGTAGCGATACTTACTAGATATGTTTTTGAGCAAATAAGTTAGGTTCTCAATATCCCCAGCTAAATTCTTCTCCAGAATTAGCCGTTTATTTTGATTTACCAACTCACCATAGCTCGCTCTAGTACGAGTTAGTTTCGTATAGATCTCATCAAATCGCTGCTCATTATCAACCCGACAGAAAATGCCATTAACATAGTTCAAGTAGTCATAACCAGAAGTACCCTCAATCGGCCAATTGCTGGGTAAATCTTCTCCTGCTTCCAGGATTTTTTCCACAGTGATATAAGTATCACCTGTTTTTTCGCGCAGACGCTCTAAATACTGGATTGGGTTATAGAGACCATCAATATGGTCAATTCTTAATCCAGTAAATTTACCCGATTCTACTAACTTGAAAATAAGGTTATGAGTATTGTTAAAAACCTTCAGTTCTTCGACTTTAACGGAAATTAATTCATTGACGGTAAAGAAGCGACGGTAATTAATTTCTTCCGCCCCTACTTTCCAGAAAGAAAGCCGAAAGAACTGGTCAGACAGCAAACTATCTAGTAGGTTAAAGCTCTCTGAATTGCCTGCTTCTCCATTAAAGGTCTGAATATTTTGTTCAATAAAAGCTTTGACTTCTTCATTACTGGTGTATAACTCCCAAAGTAATCCTTTGACAAAAGCAATTTGGTCTTGTCGCTGCTTTCCAGTCACTTCTGAAGGAACGCTCTTGACCAAGTAAAGAATGCCAAGCAATTTAACGAAATCAGGATTATGCCTACCTAAAGTTCTAGCTAATTGTCCTAAATTTTGAGTCAGGAATTGTGCATAAGACTCTAATTTAAGCGGTAGCTTCAGGCTGTAATAATTAACACTCAGTCCTGTTTCATCGTAGTCAAGTTGAATCTGCCCGTTCTCTAAGCAACGTCCATAAAAATCACCTAACAAAGGTGCAAGAATCCGATCCTCACTATTGGCAAAGGGAGCATTCCAAGCGATATCAAAATACTCGACATAGTCAGAACTAGGACCATTTTCCAGCACGTCCGTCAGGTACTGGTTTTCGCTGTCATAGGCCATGTGGTTGGGCACAATGTCTTGCAACCAACCCATCTGATGAGATTGCAATTCCTGCACCAGAGATTCAAAAGCATCAGGGGTTCCTAGCTCTGGATTCAGTTGGCTGGGATCAACCACATCATAGCCGTGAGTACTACCAGCCCTCGCCTTGAAAATAGGAGAAGCATACAGGTCAGAAATACCCAAGTGAGCGAGGTAGGAAGCAATCTTTTGAGCATCCTCAAAACCGAAGGCGGAGTTGAACTGGATGCGATATGTAGCGCGAGGAATCCTCATAGGAAAGTTTTGGCTCCTGAGTCAGGGGGAATGAGGGAGAAGTGGGAGAGAAGTGAAGGAGGAGGGATGAAGGATAACAATGCAAAAGCAGGAGAGGCAGTTACATCAAGCGATCGCTTGGTAAACCACACAATTCCACGGTTGCAATGTCACGGATTGCTGAGATGCTAAAGCATCGGAGGCAGAGGCAGCAGAGCCTTGCCATTTTGAATCGGCTGAGTCGAGGATTTTGTGCCACTCAGCAGTTGGGATCTCTGGTTGGCAAGTAATAGGCTGGTCGCTGAAATTCATTAAAGTTGCAATTTGCTCAGTTTCGCTCCAGCGCCGTAGCACGACCAAGGTTTCAGTACTGGTAGCACTGAGGCGATCGCGGCTGAGCTGAGTCAGGGCAGGAATGGTTTTCCGCAGTTGGATCAAATGTTTGTACCAATCCAACATGGTTTTGTTTTTGCCTTCGTGGCGCTTTTCCCAGTTCAGCTTGCACTTGTTAAAAGTTTCCGGAGCTTCTGGGTCGTCGGGTTCGCCTTCGCAGTGGAAAGCGGCAAATTCCTGCTTACGGCCTTCCCGTACCGCTTTGATCAAATCAGGATCGGAGTGGCTGACGAAGTAAACAAAAGGCGCTGGTTCGTCATATTCCTCGCCCATAAACAGCAACGGAATGTAAGGAGATAGTAGAACCGCAGCTGCCGTCAGTTTAGCCGCTTCGTAGGGGATCATATGGGAGAGCCGCTCACCCAACATGCGGTTGCCAATCTGGTCGTGGTTTTGGCTGCAAATCACGAACTGGGAGCAGGGGCGATCGGTGACGACATTGCCATGAAAGCGGTGGCGATGGGGTGAGTACTTCCAGTCGTAGACAAAGGTATCACTATAAGCTTTGGCCAGTTGCTCACATTCACCATAGTCTTGGTAATAGCCTTGGCGATCGTTGCTCACTAGGGCATGGAGAGCATGGTGAAAGTCATCACTCCACTGAGCATCCAGACCATATCCTCCCTGCTCCACCGAACGAATCACCCGGGGATCGTTAAGGTCACTTTCGGCAATCAGATATAGCTCGCGACCCACTTGCTCGGATAGAGTTGCCACATTCTCGCCTAGTTCTTGGAGAAAATGCTTGGCACCAAGATCGTAGATGGCATGGACAGCATCCAGGCGCAGGGCATCAATGTGATAGTCTCGCAGCCAATATAGGGTGTTTTCAATGAAATAATTGCGAACTCCAGGGCTATAAGCGTCATCGAAATTAATAGCGCTACCCCAGGGGGTCCGGTAGGTATTTGTAAAGTAAGGACCAAAGTGGCTGAGATAGTTACCTTCTGGGCCAAAGTGGTTGTAAACCACGTCCAGCACGACAGCTATTCCTTGCTGATGGCAGGCATCGACTAGTTTTTTTAAGCCTTCTGGTCCACCGTAAGAGTCTTGGACGGCAAAAGGATAAACTCCGTCGTACCCCCAGTTGCGATCGCCTGGGAACTGTGCCACTGGCATGATTTCGATCGCGTTGATCCCCAGATCTTTCAAATCGGGCAATCGGGAGATGGCAGCTTCAAACGTACCTTCCTGGGTAAAGGTGCCGACATGCAATTCGTAGAGGATCATTGCCTCTAGAGGAACACCGCTCCAGTTGCGATCGCTCCAATTAAACTGGGGATCAACAACTTGCGAAGGACCATGTACACCTTGCGGTTGTAAATTTGAAGCAGGATCAGGGCGAGTTTCGCCGTCATTTAATTGGTACTGATAAAGAGTGCCTGGTTGCACGTCAGAGACTGCTACACGCCAATACCCACTCTCCTGTTGCTCCATCGCAATTTGCTGTTGTTTAGGAGCCAGTAGTTGCAAGGAGACGGTAGCGGCAGTAGGTGCCCACAAGATAAATTCACATTGACCATTTCCTAAATATTGCGCCCCAAGTCTCACCCTAAATGTCCTCCCTGAAAACGTAAAAAACTAGCGCACTGCTGATTAGAGCTGTGCGATCGCAGATGAATAAAAACATTAATAAAGCCGGTTCAACTAGGAATTGTGCTGGGAGGGAAACTATTGAGGCTAGTGCCGAAAGAGAGATCTTCTAGTTGTGATGCTTGCCACTTTGGAGACGAGAACCAAAAGCTTGGATGCACCTGCCCCAAACCCCAGCTAAAGCATGGTTGCATCCCCCAGACCCCTGCAAAAGCTTTTTAGGAGACAATTGAAGCCAGCGATCGCACCATATTTGCTCATATCCGCTCATATTCGCATGGAAAATTTGATCTCTCGTATGCAGGCAGTCCAGTCTCCCATCATTCCAATTGTGGGGGAACTGATTCGTCAATATCCTGGCACGATTTCCTTAGGGCAAGGAGTGGTTTACTATGGGCCTCCGCCGGAAGCGATCGCGCAGATACCTCAGTTTCTATCTGACCCGACGAATCATTTATATAAAGCAAACGAGGGAATTCCACCCTTATTAGAGGCGATCGCGGCTAAGCTTCGCACCTTTAATCGCATTGAGATCAACGAGCAAAACGCTGTGGTAGTGACAGCGGGCAGCAATATGGCCTTTATGCACGCCCTTCTCGCCATTACTTCCGTAGGCGATGAAGTTATTTTGCAAACGCCCTACTACTTCAACCACGACATGGCGATTACGATCGCTGGGTGCCGCCCTGTCTTTGTACCCACCGATGAGAATTACCAATTGCGTCCAGAAGCGATCGCTCAAGCGATTACAGAACGCACTCGTGCAGTCGTCACCATTTCTCCTAACAATCCCACGGGTGTCGTGTACCCCAAAGCGGCTTTACAAGCAGTGAATCAGCTCTGTCGCGATCGCGGTATTTATCACATCAGCGACGAAGCTTACGAATACTTCACCTACAACGGTGTGCCGCACATCTCTCCAGGTTCCTTTGCAGGCAGCGATCCCCACACTATTTCTCTCTTCAGCCTTTCTAAGGCTTATGGCTTTGCCAGTTGGCGCATCGGCTACATGGTGATTCCAGCATCACTTTCCGTAGCTGTAAAAAAGGTGCAGGACACCATTCTGATTTGTCCCCCCGTCATCTCCCAGTACGCTGCTGTCGGAGCCTTACAGACAGGAATTGCTTACTGCCAAGAGCATTTGCACGCGATCGCCGAAGTCCGCCGCTTAGTTCTCAGCGAACTCCAGCGTTTAGATAACCTGTGCACAGTTGCACCGACAGAAGGAGCTTTCTACTGCTTCCTCAAAGTTCATACAGACCTACCAGCATTGCAATTAATCGAACGCCTCATTCGCGAACATCGAGTCGCCGTCCTACCAGGAGACACCTTCGGCATGACAGAGGGATGTTACCTCCGCATAGGTTATGGAGCCTTGCAAAAAGAGACAGCCACCGCAGGGATCGAGCGGCTAGTAAAGGGTCTACAAAGCATTTTGTCCTAAGCTGCCTCTATAGCTACCTCTATAAATGTCTCAACACCTAAACCAAAACTGAGCAACCCAAGGTTACCGCTGGAGGAGGTCTGGAGGACGCAAATCCTTCAGCGAGGGTTTGGGGGCGAGTGCCCCCAAGAGTCTTCCACAAAACAGTTAAACCAAACTAGAAAAATGCCAATCGTCCACAAACTAATCGAAATAAAAACCAGCCAAGGCATCAATATCCACGACATTACCCCACAAATCGAAGCAGTACTCGCTACAACTTCCATTCAAAATGGGCAGGTACTTGTGTTCTCCCGCCACACCACCACCGCTTTAGCCATCAACGAACACGAAGAACGACTCCTGCAAGACATCAAAAAATATCTTGAAAAACTAGCACCCGAAAGCGATCGCTACTTACATAATGATCTGCACCTCAGACCCAACATTCCTGAAGACGAACCCATGAACGCTCACTCCCACCTCATGGCTATAACCTTAAGCACGAGTGAAGTGATTCCAGTGGTCAACGGCAAACTAGCTTTAGGAACTTACCAATCAATACTATTGTTCGAGTTAGACGGTCCTCGCGATCGCACAGTCTTATGTCAAATCTCTGGCGAAGCCTAAATATTCTTCAATCCACTCTATGTATGGGTAGAGCTTAAAAAATTTAAGACTATTACTCAAGCATGAAGGGGTTTCCCTCTTCCGGTAGTGCCTCCAACCCTGGGTAACTCGCTAATCTATATACATTAAAGAACGCGCATCGCGAAATTTAGAACACTTTGTGCGGTTGTTGAATATTTAGTTTATTGATTTTGAGGAAATAACAATGAATATTTTGGCTTGGATCGTATTAGGTTTGATTGCAGGTGCTATCGCAAAAGCTATTTACCCTGGTCGTCAAGGTGGCGGTATTCTTGGCACCATGCTGTTAGGAATTATCGGTGCTTTTCTGGGTGGAACCCTCTACAGCTTCTTGACCACAGGCACGTTAGCCTTGGGTGCGGCTGGCCTAAGCATTGGTGGTATCCTCGTTTCCGTCTTGGGTGCAATCGTCGCTCTGTTCATCTACTACGCTGTTACCAGCCGTCGTAGTGTTCACTAAGCTGTAAAGCTTCAAACGAAATAATTTCTTTCAACCCTTTCTAAGCAAAAAGCCTCTGTTAAACCCAGAGGCTTTTTGTTGTCTAGAGGCTTATAAGAAATGTAGCTTCTATCGACTTAAAGCACGGTAGAAGCTACAAGAGAATGAACATTAATAGCTTGGAACCTTTAGGTTCTTTTACAAGTTAGACCATTTGAGTCAGACTGTTCGTCTGTCGTTGGTTAAGTCAATCCCTCTAACTAATGATTAGGGGTAAGCCAATGAGTTGCCTCTCCGCCTCTGCCAAAAGATAACCAATACTTACCTAAATATCTAAGTCGATCAGGTTGAGCTTTGGCCCATAGGTCTCGATAAATTCCCGACGAGGTGCCACGCGATCGCCCATTAGAACCGTAAATATCCGGTCAGCTTCAGCCGCATCTTCGATCTCCACCCGCTTCAAGGTACGGCTTTCTGGGTTCATGGTGGTTTCCCAAAGCTGGGTCGGCATCATTTCGCCTAAACCCTTAAACCGCTGGATCGTGTAATTAGCATTCGCGGGAAACTCATGCTGTACTAGGTTAGTCATCTCGCGATCGCTATAGCAGTAGTAGTGGCTGCGGCCCCGTTCCACTTTGTAGAGGGGAGGGCAAGCAATATAGATGAACCCTTGCTCCACGAGCGATCGCTGATAGCGGTAGAAGAAGGTGAGCAACAGCGTCCGGATGTGTGCACCATCTACGTCCGCGTCCGTCATAATCACGATGCGGTGGTAGCGCAGTTGAGAAGAATCAAATTCTTCGCCCTTAATTCCCAGACCCAGCGCCGTAATTAATGCCTGAATCTCAGTGTTCTTGTAGATCTTGGCATCATCGGTTTTCTCAATGTTGAGGATCTTGCCTCGCAACGGCAGAATCGCTTGGAAACGGCGATCGCGTCCCTGCTTAGCAGAACCACCCGCAGAGTCCCCTTCCACAATAAAGATTTCCGATTCGCTAGGGTCACGCGAACTGCAATCTGCTAGCTTACCGGGCAGCGTCGAGGACTCCAGCACCGACTTCCGCCGCACGAGTTCCCTAGCCCGACGAGCCGCTTCCGCAGCGTTGAATGCCTGAATCGCCTTCTCTAAAATGCTGTCCGTGACCCCCGGACGAAACTCTAGATACTCAGTCAGAACTTCTCCGACCAGAGAGTCCACAATTCCTCGGACCTCAGTATTACCCAACTTAGTTTTGGTTTGGCCTTCAAACTCTGGATCTGGCACCTTAACAGAGATTACAGCCGTCAAACCTTCCCGGATGTTCTCACCTGCCAAGTTAGGATCATTGTCCTTCAGCTTGTTACGCTTACGCGCCAAGTTGTTTAGCGTGCGAGTCAGCACCGCCTTGAGACCTTCGAGGTGAGTTCCCCCGTCGATGGTGCGGATATTGTTCGCAAAGCCTAGCAAACTGTCGGTATAAGCATCGGTACACCATTGCAGAGAAACCTCTACCTGCACATTGTTGCGCTCGCCTTGCACGTAGATAATCTCTTCATGCAGCGGTTGCTTGTCCCGGTTCATGTAGCTGATGTATTCCCGGATGCCGCCTTCATAGAAGTAGGTTTCAGAGCGAGGCTCGTCGCCTTTAACTAGTTCTAAGCGATAGTCCGTGAACGTAATTTCTACGCCTGCATTCAGGTAGGCCAGTTCCCGAAGCCGACCGGAGAGCGTCATGTAGTCAAACTCAATGCCAGTCGTAAAGATGGTTTCATCTGGCCTAAAGCTAACCATTGTTCCGGTACGAGCTTCAGATGTAGGCTTGACAGTCAATTCTGTCATTGCCACGCCACGTTCAAAGCGCTGGGTGTGAACCTTTTTGTCTCGCCGAACTACCACCTCTACCCACTCTGACAGAGCATTCACAACTGAAATGCCCACTCCATGTAAACCGCCAGAGACCTTATAGCCACCACCACCAAACTTACCGCCTGCGTGCAGCACGGTCATGACCGTCTCTAAAGCCGACTTGCCCGTACGGGGGTGAACGTCGGTCGGAATGCCTCGGCCATCGTCTTCTACAGTGACTGAGCCGTCAGCATTAATATCAATCCGGATGTGCTTACAGTAACCTGCCAGCGCTTCATCAACAGAATTATCAACGACCTCGTAAACTAAATGATGGAGTCCTCGCGGTCCCGTACTGCCGATATACATACCCGGTCGTTTACGGACTGGCTCAAGACCCTCAAGGACTTGAATCTGATCGGCACCGTAATTGCTTGTCATGAATGAAGCGCTCCAATAATTAGGTCTGAAGCTCGATCAAGCCTCAAGACACCAAAATCTATCAAAATTATAGCACAAAAGGGTTATAAGCGATTTTAGAGGCGTTTCCAGCGAGCTTTATGGTAGGGATGGATCAAAAGGCGATACAGGCACCTAGTTTAGTTGTGATTTGTGGCCCTACTGCCTCAGGTAAATCGGGGCTGGCGATCGCCCTAGCCCAACGCCTAGAATCCGCAGCCATCCTCAGTGCTGACTCCCGCCAAGTCTACCGGGAATTCGACATTGGCACCGCCAAACCCACCATAGCTGAGCAACAACAAATTCCCCACTATTTAATAGACATTTGTGCCCCAACTGAAACCTTAACCCTGGCAGACTACCAGGAACAGGCCCAGGGCTTGATTGCTCAGTTTCACAGATCTCTTCCTATCCCTTTTCTTGTCGGTGGCACCGGACTCTACATTCGCTCGGTGGTGCAAGGGTTAATTATTCCTCGCGTACCGCCGCAACCAGAATTGCGATTGCAGCTTCAAGCGTTGGGTCAGCGCCAGATCTACAGCTTCTTACAGCAAGTTGATCCTGCTTCAGCAGCCCGAATTCACGCCAATGACCAAGTGCGGACTTTGCGGGCGCTAGAAGTGTTCTACACCACAGGCCGACCCATATCCGCCCAACAGGGTGAAAATCCGCCCAGTTATCCGATCTTGCAGATTGGGCTAGATGCCGAGGGCGATCGCCTGACTCGACGGATTGAGCAGCGTACTGATCAAATGCTCGCCGCTGGCTTTGTTGATGAGGTGGCAACCTTGTGCAATAAATACGGCCCTGACCTACCTTTGCTCAATACTCTGGGCTACCAAGAGATCAAGCAGTATTTGGCAGGAGATATCTCACTTTCAGCAGCGCGAGATTTAACGGTGTTGCATACTCGACAGTTTGCCAAGCGCCAACGCACTTGGTTTCACGCTGACCCCGCCATTACCTGGTTCGATTCTGATGCCCCTGATTTAGTAGAACAGGTTTGGCAACAATTGCAGCAATTCTGGGAGAGATCAGAAACCGCGATCGCTGCTCCATAGCCTTGTCAGCCCAGCCAAAACTATCAGCTCTACAGTTCAATTGTACTAAATACTCTCAACTTAAGCCAAGCCAAAACGTAGCGTGTGTTAGGCGCAGCCGTAACGCATGAGTTGCAAAGATTTGGTGCGTGACTCAAGGCTCACACATCCTACGCCTCTTATGTCTGGAATTTTGAGGTGGCGATCGCACCTGAAAGATGGGCACATTACAAGCAGTTATATATTTGCTGTTAATTAATGAAACCCGTTTTGCGTAAAGGTCAGTTAGTGACATGGAAGGATGATCGTGGCTTTGGCTTCATCCAAGCAAGTGATAGTGACAAGCAGGTTTTCCTACATATCACTGCCTTGAAAGACCCCAGCCACCGACCTCAAGTAGGGGATGTCATTTACTATCAGCTCAGCGTTGAGCAAAACGGAAAAGCCCGTGCTTCACATGCTTCTATTCAAGGAGTAGCGCCCAAGCAATCACCCCCTTCCTCAGTTTCTACGACAAAGGTAAAGACGACACCAAAGCTAACTCGCTGGTCTTCGTCCCTGGCCTTACAGATGTTCCTGTTATCTTTGCTACCTGGACTGGGATCGATTCACTTCATGCTGAAAACCGCTAACCCAATCCCGCTAATTCTTTACCCACTCATGAGTGGAATTACCTTTGCTCTATATGCCGATGACAAATCTCGTGCCCAACAAGGGCGATGGCGAATACCGGAAAAGACTTTACACCTGTGTGAATTGATGGGCGGATGGTTGGGAGCATTCATTGCTCAGCGGAAGTTGCGTCACAAAAGTATTAAAGTTTCCTATCAATCTACCTTTTGTGCCATCACTGCGGTTCATCTATGTTTCTGGTTATACTGGTTTTTTGGTGAATCATTAGTCAATCTGTATTTAAGTAGTAGTTTCAGTAAATAGTTGATTCAAAAGCTACTTTAGAACGAGAGCGATCGCCTCACTACACCTCCTTGGCTAAAACTGCTCAGCGTTCTAATTCACTAAAGCCTTTCATTAGGAACATTAATCAGAGTTGGGGCAGAAACCAACTAAAATTAATTACCTATGATGGGAATCGAGCCGCCTTTATGAAGAAATTGATCAAAGGTCTGCGGGAGTTTCAGGCCGGATATTTCAGCCAACACCAAGACCTGTTTGAACAACTCGCGCATGGTCAGAAGCCGAGAGTGCTGTTTATCGCTTGCTCCGATTCCCGGATTGACCCCAACTTGATTACCCAAGCCCAGCTCGGGGAGCTGTTTGTTATCCGCAATGCAGGTAACTTAATTCCTCCCTTTGGGGCCGCGAATGGTGGAGAGGGCGCAGCCGTAGAATATGCAATTCACGCTTTGGGAATCGAGCAGGTCATTGTGTGTGGTCACTCGCACTGCGGAGCTATGAAAGGCTTACTCAAGCTCAGCAGCTTAGAAGAAGAGATGCCCCTGGTATACGAATGGCTCAAGCATGCCGAAGCCACTCGCCGTCTGCTCAGAGAGCATTACAGCGATCGCGAAGGGGAAGAACTTTTAGAATCGGCGATCGCGGAAAACGTGATTACTCAACTAGAAAACCTAAAAACCTATCCAGTAATCCACTCTAAACTCCACGAAGGCAAGCTGGCCCTCCACGGGTGGGTCTACAGCATCGAAACTGGAGAAGTCTTGTCTTACGATCCGGAGGAACACGAATTTCTGCCGCCTCACAGCAAAATCTCGTCGAGAACTTGGCCCAACTTTGCGGTTACCGAATCAAAGCCTGCGCCTCCAGAGCCCAAGCCTAGTCGTAATTTTCCAGAAGATGAATTGTCTGCTTATAGCTGGCTACCCCGCGAGCAAGCGCACCGGATTTATCGCGGCTCCTATTAATCGCTGATATTGAATCGCTGATTAATGGATTGCCTGCCAAAAGGTCATTAAATCGCGCTGCTCCCACAACATCAGCATCCCAGCGATCGCCATACTCGCCATCACTAATTGACGGAATTGGCGATCGCTGATTTTTTGGAGAATGTTTTGCCCAGCCCAAGTAGCCGGCTTATTTGAGTAGAGCTCCTACTGGTGGCGCTCGCCTCACCTTACTGGATGAGCTAGCCGCAGGAGGGCAATCGTTTTTTCGCTCAGTAAGCTAGAAGAAAGGTCAGATTGATCTTCCAAGCAACTAAAAGTCCCTGCGATCGCTTTTTTCAAGGGCTGAGAAAAAGCGATCGTTTTCTTATTGCTTTGAAGTGTGGCGATCGCTACTCGTTGAGAAAATCCAAGATACATTATTTCCAGTAAGAGCAATCAGAGAAGCGCCAACAGTCTACGACAAGAGTTTTCAACTACCAGAGCCACTACTTCAAGAAGTAAATGATTTATATCGATTTTTTGAAGGGGCAGTCCTGATAGTTTCGAGAGCAGCTTAGTGAAAGCAGGAAATTATCTAAGTCTGATTTCTCTAACTATTTGAGGAATTTAGAGAGTGAGCTCCTCTGTTTATTCTTCATAAGTTACAGAAAACAATAATTTCTCATGGAATTTGAGGTATAAACAAGTACTTCCGCATAAAAATAATCCTTGTTTTTGAGCCAGTCAAATATTTATGCGGGCACTTCCAATAAATGGTTGGACATGGTCATCCCACCAATAATCCCAATCCTGATGAGGTACTCGAATTGTTTTAGTCAAAGGCACTAACTGATTGTAGACATCAATTAGTTCCAAAAAAAGCTCAACATGTTCTTTTACTGTTTTATTTATTTCTGAAAATGAGAATAAGTTACTGAATCTAGGAGCATTAATTACTTGTTTCGTGGATGCTTGAATATTAATCATCAATTGAATAAACTCTGAGTTTATTATTTCCTCTATAAGTTGCACAATAAGTGGTTCCAAATGAGAGGAATATCGATCTGACATTTGACCCAAAGCTGTCTTTAACCCTAAGCAGCCTGAGCAGATATAAGACTCCCAATCCTGTCGATATGAGCTACCTCCATCTATAGCAATTTTAGAAATATCTAAAAATTTTATTTCAGAATAAAACGATTCATTAAAAAAAGATTTAACATTTTCATACTCATCATGCGGCTTAGCTTGCACAGAACCCTTAAGCATGTCAACAAGTAATTTAAGATGATTCAATATCTCACTTCTCAAAGAGTAGAAGGCGATTTCTTTGTGGCTTTTATTCGTGATATGAGGGATCATAAGATTTAAGGCATTTTTTATATCAGCAACAAGGCGATTTCTTGTATCAGCCTTATTTTCTGATTCTACCTTTAAATAATAAGTATATATTCTGCGACTGCGTAAATCAAAAGGCAGCTTTTCTATAGAGCAATGAGCAAGATTTAAAATGCAAATAACTCTATCCCAACCTAAGCAACTTGCCGCATAACCCAATTCTACTAAAACATTAGGGTTGGGGATAGCTCTAAGATCATTATGATCGCCAGTTAAAAAAGAAGTATTAATTGGTGTAATATCACAAACAAAAACATTGCTATTAGATATCTTTTGAAAGATGGAACTAGCAATATCTGGTGTTCCTGACAAGTCTTTTGTGTCTCTATCCACACGTACAATACTTAGCTCTTCTTGATTTATTGATTTAACGGACTTCATTAAAGCAGACTCTATAAATCCTCGATTAGTAGAATTTGGTAAATCCGATTGCCAGGAATAGAATATATTAATCATTATCCTTAAAGTAATTTAAAATTGAATTATCTTGAAATAAGTTACCTGTATTTCTAAATATTCGTTTAAGCCATTATATGTACCTATTAAGGCTAATTTATACAATTCAATCACTAAGTAGCTTAATCGGAAATCACTTCCAAGCTTACTTTCACTTGATGCTGGCAAGTTTTATTAAAAGCTTCTTCAATTTTGGGTAACCAGCGTTGATTCACCCGAAATAAGGCACTAGAGCTAATGCCAATTCTGGCTTGATGACCATCAAAAGATAAGAGGCGGCTCTGCTGACGTAGCAAAGATTGAGTACTAGGAGGCCGTAACTGGCCTAGAACTTTTTGCCAGAGTTGATTTAAATCTAAAGGTAGTTCTGCTGATGAGTGGGGAGGTAATACAGGAATCTGAGGCTCTTGTTGCTGAGCTTTTAGCTCTTGAATCGCTGCTTCTAAGCTGGTTAGTTGTTCCCAAGATAGAGGACACTGCCACGAACCAATTTGAATAGAGAGTGAAGAATTAGCGGATTCTGAGGTGTAATCCAATTGAGCTTTGGAAGAGTTGAACTGTAAAGATTGGGCTTGAATAAACTCGATAAAACTGCGTAGTCCCCCACTATACAGCAGGTCTTCTAAACCCAAAACTGCTTGTCCATCTTGTAATTGGATCATTCCAGTTGGCAGGAAACCCGCTAAAAACAAATGGTATTCGGGTTGGGCTTCGTTCACTTCTTCCCGAATCCAAATACAAACCACTACAGAGTTTTTTTCAACTTCGGCTTTACTAACCACCCACTGAATTTTGTTGGCTTTGGTGTGGCAAGCTTTGACCTGAATACTGATTGCTGGATTGGCGGCTAAACGCAAATATCCAATGGGAAATAAATCCCCCGTCAAATAACGGCTGAGATATTGATAACTGCGAATATAGGTAATAAATAGCTTCCATTGCCGAGCATCAAAAGCCTCACTCGTATCATTACCTGTGATATCGCGATAGCTACCTTTCGCAACTAAATTACTCAACTGTCTTTTAATGACAGATTCACCCAGCTTCCCTGTTAAATGCTTAATAAAAACATCATGTACCGGGGCGGTGTTTTTATAACGCTCAGCCAACAGCCAGGAGGCATCTCGGAGTTGCTTAAGCTTTTGACTACTGACAAACGCTAATTCACTAAACTGATTTTCGACCTCGCAAAATAGCAGATTTTCTGTCCCAGACTTGAACCGCTTAATAAAGTCAGCCTGTTGGGATCTCAGCAATGTTTTCCAATCCATGCTCAGGGGTCTCAGCGATCGCAAATCTAGACTGAAAACTAGAGAGTAGCTAGCGCATATCGTAACCGAACAAGTTCGGATTCACCTCGCCCAATTGCAAATTTGCGAGACCATATTCTGCCCAACGGCGATCGACCATGGCTGCGGTATCTGGGTCAGACTCCAAAGCCGCGCCCCATTCATGGTTGGTTTCGGGTGGGATCTTGGTTGTGGCATCAATGCCCATCCGACCGCCTAGCCCAATCTTTTCGCTAGCAAAATCGAGCGTATCGAAAGGCGTTTCCGGCAGAATAAACACATCCCGCACCGGATCAACTTTAGAAGTAATCGCCCAGACCACTTGGCGCGGATCACGAATATTGATGCTCTTATCCACCACAATCACAAATTTGGTGTAGGTGAACTGAGGCAGCGCACTCCAAAACGCCAACGCTGCCCGCCGCGCCTGACCTGGATAAGCTTTGTCAATGGAAATGATGGCCGCTTTGTAGCTCAGAGCTTCCATCGGCAAGAAGAAATCGACAATCTCAGAAACTTGTTGTCGCAGAATCGGGGTGTAAATCCGGTTCAGCGCGATCGCCATCATCGCTTCTTCTTTGGGGGGGCGACCACTAAACGTGGTGAGGTAGATCGGGTCTTTGCGCTGGGTGACGCAGTGGAAGCGAACCAAAGGCGAATCTTCTACCCCGCCGTAATAACCCATGTGATCCCCAAAAGGCCCATCCGATAGCATTTCACCGGGGGTAATCGTACCTTCTAAGACAAATTCAGAATCCGCCGGAACTTCGAGGTCCACAGTTTTACACTTCGCCAGATTCACCCCAGAACCGCCATACAGCCCTGCAAACAGCCATTCTGACAGGTCTACTGGGATTGGCGTAGCTGCTGCCATGATGATGAGTGGATCGACACCTAGGGCGATCGCCACTTCCAGCTTTTTGCCTCGCTCTGCCGCTTTGCGTAAATGACGTGCCCCACCCCGGACCGACAGCCAATGCACCGTCATCGTTTTGTTCGATTGCAGTTGCAGCCGATAGACGCCGACATTGGGAGTCCCAGTTTCGCAGTCTTTGGTAATTACCAAGCCCAGCGTGATGATCTTGCCTGCATCCCCACAATAGGGGCGAATCATTGGGATTTGGTTGAGGTCTAATTCATCTTCGTGGAGCACCACTTGCTGACAAGGCGGAAACAAATCTCGCCCTGGTTTGGCCCGCAACACATCAAATAGAACTTTGCCGAACTCCACCGCTTGTGCAATCTTCTTAGGTGGCTTGGGTTGTTGCAACATACTGAGCTTTTTACCCAAAGCCTCTAGTTCTTCGGGTTGCTCCATGTTCATGGCCCAGCAGATGCGCTCCACCGTCCCCATCGTGTTGACAGCGACCGAATAGGGAGAACCTTTGACGTTCTCGAACAGTAGGGCTGGCCCGCCTTGCTGCAACATTCGATTAGAAATTTCAGCAATTTCTAGGTCTGGGTCAACCAGGGCAGAAATGCGTTTGAGTTGCCCTCGCTGCTCTAACTGTTTTAAGAATCCCCGCAGGTCTCGCGCCATGATTAAGATGTGTAAACCGTCCTCTCTCATTATGCGGCGAAACCTGGCTACTATTCGCTGAGAGAGGGAATTGAGCGTTTAATGATAAATTATGTCTCTCTAATGCCGTGCCAGACTGCGTGATGGGTAGCATAGTGCCAGATTCGTGCGCCTGATTGAGCGCTTTAGGTTCCCCTCTGGCAAGTGCGACGTTCGTTATGACCATTCAAAAACTTCCGCTCGAAGCCGTACAGAAAGTCAGGCAGTACATCAAAAGCAACCTGGCACTTCCAGAATCAGAGAACTACCCCAAGCCTCAAACTTTGTTTGATACCAGCGAGGAACCGCCAGAGCCAGAGTCTCTAGACGCGCTGGGCGATTTGTTTAAGTTTGCCAGTCTTCCTGAAGAAGAAACCCCTTCACCCAATACAGAAGGGCATTGGTTTGTGAGCGCCGTCAATCCAGGCTCAACCTTGCTAAAGCTGCCAGGATTAAAGCTAAAACCAAACTTTCGCTTAGCTGGCTATCTGTATCGAGTCCCAGAAGGGGGAGCTGGATCGATTTGGGCTTTACCAGAAGAATTTAGTACGACCGCCCAACTAGAACAAGCTTTGGCTGCTAGTGGCGATCGCGCTCAGCCACCTCAACCTAGCGGTGCTCTAGTAGATTTTATGGAGGCTGTGGAGGGCGATCGCTCGCCTTCGTCTTATCTAGTGGCTTCCATCCTCAGACGAGAACTCCAAGAGTTTGGCGTCCTCGGAAAATACTGTGAATGGAGCCATCACCATCTGATCAATACGATTCCGCCTCAGATCAAATGGCAATGGCGTAAGGAAGCTCCCAAAGATCTAATGCCTAAAGTGGCAAGCTTCCCAGATGGTCGGGTCGCCGTTGAGTTCTTTACCTGTCGAGTTGTGCCTCCGGTGGCTATCTTCCGACATCTCGATCAATACGTAGCGGGTAACTACAAAGCTACCTGTGCCGATCAAGCCTTAGCGATCAAGGTTTGAGATCACCTTAAAGCCGTGTCGGTTCAGCTAGAGAATTAGGCGTAACCGTTACCTGCTTGACTTCACCCACTTTGCCCAATGGCTGAGCGGGGCCGCGATTCATTGTCAGGACCACTCCCCCAGCATTTCCCGCTAGCAAGGTGAATTGTTTTTGAGCAGTCCAAGTTTTCTGAGTCCCTTGGGGTAAAGTGCCCTCGAAGGCTCTTTTGCCATCCACAGTCACTTCCACCCAAGATTCCTGGGTTAGGTTCACAGCAGCCTCAATGGGTGCAGCAGTGCGCGGAGTTGTGGGTGACTTAGCTGCTGTTGCAGGTTGAGTTGCTTTTTTGGCTGACTGCAAGGCTGCTGGTTTTTGCTCCGGTTTTTGCCCTAGCTTTTGACTTTGGACTTGTCCTGGTTTCTGCGCTGGCAAATTGGGTGTCGTGGGTTTGGGTCGGTTCAGCAGCGAGATTGCACCTAGGATTAGAACTGCGATCGCTAACCCCGCACTCCCCGCCAAAACTGTGGGGCGGGGCAGCTTTTCCAGCTTAGAGAGCACAGATTGTCCAGATAGTTTTGTCTGAGGCTCTGGTTCCGAAACTTCTGGTGGCGGTGGGGGAGCGGCTTCTAAAGGAAAGGTCTGAGCTAAAGCGGTACCATCTAAACCGACTAGATCGCCATAGCGACGAATAAATCCTTGAATGAACACAGGTTCGGGCAACAGATCCGTCTCACCTGCATCTAATGCCCGTAGCAGCCGCAAAGGGATATAAGTTTTAGCCGCCACTTGTTCTAGGGTAATCCCCTGGGCTTCACGCGCTTGGCGCAACTGGGTGCTGATGGCTTGCAGCTTTTCAACCTGATTTGGATCTAAAGGATTCACCGGATTTTCCTACCCAGGACTACACACAGCTGGTAATCGAGAATTCTAGCGACTCATCACTGACCTTTCTCCAGCAGGATACCAGTCTGAGGGATTAAAGGAAACACAACTGCTAAGGCCTCACTGGATTTGACTGTATTTGGCCCAAACCAGTATTTAGCCGAAACAACAAACAGAATTATTTCTTGAGAGAGAACGCTGATTTCTGTAAACAAAGGGAGAATTTACAGGCAAGCTTGGGCACTGGGATTTCAGGGTTTATGAAAATCGATCATGTCCATTTTTATGTGGAAGATGCTACAGCCTCACGGGACTGGTTTGAACAAACGTTAGGATTTCAATCTGTAGCTGCGATCGCTCAGTCAGACACCCTAACCGAAGTTGTACAGCATGGTTCGATTTACTTTGTGCTGTCTTCTCCCCTGAGTGACACTAGCCCCGTAGCTCAATTTTTACAGCAGCATCCTCCTGGTGTCGTGGATGTCGCCTTTCTGGTTCAGGATTTGGCGGAGGTCATGTCACGAGCGATCGCCCAGGGTGCTCAAGTGCTAGAACCTATGCAACAGCAGCAGCAAACACAAGGTTGTCTTCAGTGGAGCCAAATTGCGGCTTGGGGCAGTCTGAGACACACCTTGTTGCAGCGATCCGGTTTAACTTCGCTATTGCCGCTAGGAAACGAATTGGGAAACTGTGAGCCAGTCGCTTTAACTTTCACCCAAATTGATCACGCTGTTTTGAACGTTGGCATGAGTGAGCTAGAACCCGCGATCGCCTGGTATGAAAGAGTTTTAGGATTTCAGCCCCAACAGCAATTTGCCATTCAAACCGAGTACTCCGGGTTACGCAGCCAAGTATTGGTGCATCCAGAGGGGGGAGCCCAGCTGCCGATTAATGAACCCACCTCTGCCAGTTCACAAATTCAAGAGTTTCTCGACTTGAATCGTGGCCCTGGCATCCAACACATTGCTTTGCAAACGGATGATATTGTGGCCGCGATCGCTCAACTACGACAAAGGGAGCTATCCCTGCTGTCAGTGCCCAAAACTTACTATACCCAGCTCCAGCAGCGCCCCGGATTTGATCTAGCTGCCACGGATTGGCAAGCGATTACTAAGCAGCAAATTCTGGTGGATTGGCAATCGGAAGTCTCTCCAGCTCTACTGCTACAAACTTTTACCCAACCGATTTTTAGGCAACCCACTTTCTTTTTTGAGCTAATTGAGCGACAAATTTACAGCCGCAACGGCCAAGTACAACAAGCTCAGGGGTTTGGCGAAGGCAATTTTCGTGCCTTATTTGAAGCAGTAGAGCGAGAACAACTGAAACGCCTCTCTTAGCCTTAAATCGTTCCTTGGGGGGACATCCTTAGGCAGCCGTAGGCAGGTGATGAGATTTGCAGTACTGGGTACAAAAAGTTAACAGAATCTTTTCGCGCTGCCAATGCTAAGGCTCATTACCGACTTCGACGGTCCGATCATGGATGTTTCCGATCGGTACTACCTCGTTTATCAATATTGCTTAAATCAGGCAAAACGCTCTGGACAAACAGTTCAGACACTTTCCAAAGCAGAATTTTGGCGGCTCAAGCGATCGCGCGTCCCTGAACCACAAATTGGTTTACGCTCCGGGTTAGACGCAGCCCAATCCGTCGAGTTTGCTAGGTTGCGTCGTACCACCATTCACACCTTGCCCTACTTAGCTTATGACAGCTTGATCCCCGGTTCTGTCGCCGCCTTAGAGCGCATCCAACAAGCAGGCGCTGACATTGCCATCATGACCATGCGCCGCACTTGGGAGCTGAAGTATGTCTTTCAGCGCTACGACTTAGAGCGATTCTTTCCTGCTGATCGCTGCTACTGCCTCAGCGACAACTACATCAAGAACAGCGATGTCAAAGAAAAGCCACTACTCATGGCCCAAGCGATCCAGGAGTTACCCCCCGCTAGCGAAACCTGGATGGTCGGCGATACTGAAGCAGATATTGTGGCGGCTCAGACCTATGGAGTCAAGGTAATTGCTGTCCTGAGTGGTATCCGCGATCGCGCCCAGCTTGAGCTATATCAGCCCACCTTGATTGTCAACAACCTGAGTGAAGCTGTAGAAGTGATGCTTGATCAGTTTTGGCAACAAACGGGGCAAATGAACATTGCCTAACGCAAAAAGCTACTAATCAGCCAGAGCAGCAACAAAGTAACCCAAGATGCAAAAGCATTGCTATCAATGCTGAGGGCAGCCAGTGGCGTTGCCAAGAAAGGAAATAGCTGTAGACCTATAACAATCCCTAAAGTAGAACCAACCAACGTCAGCAAGAAGACCCGAAAAAACTTGTGCTCCTTGCGGTTCAGAAAGTACAAACTTACCCCAACACCTAGAGCTAAAGCCAAACCAGGAGCGTACAAACTCAACGCACCCAAACCCGCAAACAAAGTGGCAGGCCAGAGCACATCCGAGCGGCTAGGAGTATCTAAAACTAGAAGATTCTGTAACCAAGCTGGCGCTTTGGAAGCAGGCGCAGGCGCTACCGCAGGAGGAGCAGGCGTAATCTTCTCAGGAAACCGAATCCGATCGGGCACCTTGATCCGACCCTCTTGGCGCATCCGTAGGCGATCCATCAAAATCGCATCATAGGATGCCTCAATCATTTCTACTCGCTTGCGATCGCTAGCATGCTCTTCTACTAGGCGATTGCGAGCATCTTGGATTTCATCAAACGAAGCGCTCTCATTCAACCCAAGCGTTTCGTAGGGATTGTGATCACTCATCTCAAACCTCCGAGACCCCCACTATACTCAATTATGATCTGCAACAGGAAAAATAAAATTAGCGAGCAGCCAGTGCAAGCCTCGATCGCCCCCGTCGGAACTTCTAGAAACAAGTGTAACCGCCAATCCCTATTCTCTGGCTAGAGTCTCACAGCGGCCACTGACAATTCATCACTTTAACTTCATTAATCGGGCCAAAGTAACGCGCAGACTTAATCAATTAGCAGAAAAATCTCCAAAAAATGTCACAAATTAAAACATGAACCCCAGAAGGCAAAAAGATCAGTTAATTTGAGGTGTCCCACGACTGCTGATTTCGCCCAAACGATTGGCAGTCAGCCATTCCCTGTAGATAATTGTCTAAAATGCTAGTTGCATCATCCTAGTGCGACTTTATTGTCAATCTAAAGTCCCGAGTAGTGCCCCACTTCCTATCCTAATTGTTCCAGTAATTTGTTCTCTGTAGATCTACAGTTTTAGTGCAAAGTTATGGCCATGGCCCCCGCCAATAAAATTCTGGTTGTTGATGATGATCCTGCGGTTCGTAATTTGATTCACCGCTTCTTAGCCAAACAGAACTACCAAATGGAGTCGGCAGAAGATGGTAAGACTGCCCTCACTCTCTTTGAACAGTTCGACCCTGACTTAGTAATTCTGGATGTCAATCTGCCCGATGCAAACGGCTACAACCTGTGCCAGGAAATGCAGGGTCGCACGAATGTGTTTGTCTTGATGCTGACGAGTCGCACAGATGAGGCCGATAAAATTAGAGGCTTTTCTCAAGGGGCCGATGACTACATCACCAAGCCTTTCAGCTTGGGTGAGCTAGGCGTACGAGTCGAGGCACTTTTACGACGAATTCGAGAGCGCACCCCAGCAGAGCAACAGTGTCTAGTATTCGACAAACTAGTGATTGACCCCGTACGGCGCGAAGTCACCCTTAACAGCGATATTGTGCCGCTCACGGCTCTGGAATTTGACTTGCTACATTTTTTAGCCGCTCATCCCGGTCGGGTTTGGCGACGGGCAGAACTGATTCAAGAAGTTTGGGACTACGAGTATGTAGGGGATCAGCGGGTCGTTGATGTCCACATTGGTCAGATCCGCAAAAAAATCGAGGTGGACACGAGCCAACCTAATTTGATTCAGACAGTGCGGGGCGTGGGCTACAAGTTTGAAGCACCGCTGGCCGAGAAGCAAGCTGGAAGTGCTTAAGCGCCACCCACTATCAACCGAGTATCAGAGGAGCACGCATCACCAACTTGCGACTCACCTAACTTTTGAGCCTTGGCTCATTGCACTCTAAAAGGCGGAGATCAGGGTGTACTCCTCCTAACTCCTATTGCCAACTCTTATTGCCTGACTCCATCTCTGGCCCGGAAGCTAGCGCTTGAGGCAGTTTTTCTGGTAGGCAAAGCGTAAAGCAGCTGCCCTTGCCGACTTCGGATTGTAGCGTCAAATCTCCATCGTGTAGTTGTGCCAATTTTCTGGATAAGGCCAGACCGAGACCTGTGCCTTCGTATTTACGATCTAACCCTGCGTCTAATTGTTGGAAGGGTTGAAAGAGTAAAGCTTGGTCTGCGGCGGAAATACCGATTCCGGTATCGATTACGGAAAATTGGAGCATAACGCGATCGCCTGCTGCCGTTGGCATTAGTTGCTTCTGAACCTGCAAGGTAATGGAGCCAACTTCAGTAAACTTGACGGCATTGGAGAGCAGATTAAATAAGATTTGCTTTAGGCGACGATGGTCAGCCACACAAGTGCTGACATCTGGCGCGATCGCCAAAATTAGTTGGAGTTGACGATTGTACGCTCGTTCTCGAATCAGCGACAGACAAGCCTGACAAACATCCTCAACCACCATGGTTTCTAAGGCTAATTCTTCTTTGCCCGCTTCAATTTTAGAGAGATCTAGCAAATCGTTAATCAGCTCTAACAAATGTTCGCCGCAGGAGGTAATCCCCATAACGTACTGTTGTTGCTTCTCGTTTAAGGGGCCAAAAATTTGTTTGATTAAGAGATTGGAGAATCCTAGAATTCCGGTTAAAGGCGTGCGAAGTTCGTGGCTCATGGTCGCGAGGAACTCACTTTTAGCATGGTTGGCTGCCTCCGAAATTATTTTTTCTTCCTTTAGCTCTTGGGTCCGTACTTGCACCAGTTGCTCCAAGTTTTCATAGCTCTGGGCGTTATAGAGGGCGATCGCGGCTTGATTCGCAATTCGTTCAACCAAGCGGATTTCGTCGTCTGTAAAGGTGCGGTAGCAGGTCGTGGTTTGTAGGACTAAGCCTCCAAATAACTGGTCGCGAATAAAGATTGGCACTCGCAAAACCGAAAGCGTTTGGCTTGGCTCTACTTGATCTCGGTAAGTAGACGGTTCAACGGTATCGGCAAAGCGAGGCGCATGTAAAACTCTGCCCCAGAACACATCCGAGTTTGGATCTAAGCGATCGGCCCAAGTAGATAGAGGAGCCTTGAAATCTAGCATAGAAACGATTTGTTCATGCGCTCGCCATTCATTGAGCACATGAACATATTTTGGATCTAAGGCAAAAATGGTGACGCGATCAACCCCAAAGCACTCGCCGGTGCATTCCACAATCTCCTGCAAAATGTAGTTTGGATCGAGGCTGGAGTTGAGGTCACGGCTGATTTGATTCAACAACTGTTCGCGCTGGGCTTGCTGCTGAATTTGTTGGAAGAGTTGCGCTTGGTGAATGGCGATCGCACATTGATCTGCAACCGCTCGCACCAAAGACACTTCATTGACAGTCCAAGATCGTTCGCGATCGCACTGGTGTAGAGAAATAGCGCCCAAGCATTCCTCTTGGTAAAGCAGGGGCATCATCAACAGCGATTGAATCCCAAACTGTTGCGCTAAAGTGCGAGGCTCAGGCCGTGAGATTTGACCCATGCAATCGACTTGCAGCGTTTGTCCCTGGTCGATAGACTCCCGATAAGAGGTGGAGATCGGACAGGTATAGCCTAGGATTTCTGCTCGATGAACCGTAGCAGCGCTGACATATTGGGCGGTCATGGCACCGTCAGCCTTGGGTTGCACAATCACGCAACGATCGGCCTTGAGAGCTGTGTGCAATTGGTCTGCGGTGGTTTGCAGCACCTCTTCTAGCACGAGCGTCCCCCGCATCGCCTGCACAATGCGATTAATCATGGCTTCCTGCTGAGCTTGCTGCTGGATCTGGGCCATTGCGGCTTGCTGCTGTCGCCGGAGGGCAAATTCTTGCAGCGATCGCATCAGCACAGTGGGTAAGCGAAACAAACGCTCCTTCAACACATAATCCGTCATGCCTGATTTAATGCAGGCCACCGCAGCTTCTTCACCCAAGCTGCCTGTGACCAAAATAAACGGGATTTCTGGCTGAACTTGTTGCCATATCGGCAGCACCTGATAGGCCGTGAAACCGGGCATGCGATAGTCGGAGAGCAAGGCGTCAAAGGGTTGAGTATTCAGCAGCTGCTGACAAACCTCAATGGTGTCAGCGGCCTCGTAAGTAAAAATAATTCCTGCCGATTTCAAAGTACGGACGATCAGCTGTAGATCTGCCCTCTCATCCTCCATAATTAACAAACACAGGGGAGAGGGCTGAGGTGAATCGGGCTGAGGTGAATCGGTTTGAGGCATCGCTTGAGCACAGTCGAGCATACAGCCGCAGAAACGTAAAATCGCAACGAAGTTAAACTGCCATCAGTTTAGTCAAGGCGCTGGACTCACTGAGGCATTCAAGCACTCTCCCAAATCGTAGCAAGCATTGTCTACGGTTGGAGGTGCGCTCAGCAAGTAGCCACAAGTTGAGTTAGGATACTTGTACTATTGATGCTTAGTTGTTTTTCTATGTCCAGTTCTCATGAAAGCCCATCAGCGCTTCATTAAAACTGTTGCAATTAGCAATAAAAATTTAGTTTAAGTAGAAAGGCACAAGAGCATGTGCCTCCTACGTCAGGGTGAGTTGCCATAGACGGTGGCATCGAAAGAGATGAGTTGCGGAACTCATGCAGCCAATAATTGGGATTTGAGTCATATCTTGCAAGCCTTAGCTTGGGCGACCTATCGCGATCGCGGCTTAAGCTTGGCCCTCTGGATTGCGATTCCGCATCTGCCATGCTAGCTCTAGCATTTGGTACCAGCGCTTTTGCACTTGCTTGAGCGTACACTTAAGCGATTGGGCGATCGCTTGATCATTGGCTTGGTTGCGCTTGAGTTGCAGAATTTGCTGTTGCTCAGCTGAGAGTTGCGCCGTAAACGCTTCCCACTGTTGCGAGGACAAACCCAAGTTGGCATCCAGGTCAGCACCTAACCACTGATGCACCAGTTGCCAGTTGTTGGAGCGAGAGAACTTTTCCAGATGATACTTGAAGCGCTGTTGCAGATAATCACGTTGACGCGGAGTCAGGCCTAGGACCTCATCAATTTCGGGCACTGACATATCTTGCAGTTTCAGTACTAGGTAATCCACACAATCCGATTGACCTTGAGCATCCAAATACTCCACCAGCTCAGCAATTACGCGATCGCGCAATACCGCTTCTGAGGGGTCTACGGTATCTGCTACCATTTGCTCGCGCACCTGCTGCATCGCTGCCGAGCGACTGTAGGCTTCTGCTTCTTCACCCTTGGCTGACTCCACCGCCATCTCAATGTCCAGAGCCGTTTCAGGGGGTTGCCGCTTCGCAAAGCCTTGAGCTCGCAGCACAACTAGTTGTTGGTTGCGCCGACCGGGAAGCGTGATCCGCCGCTTGGCATACTGCTCACTAAACGCCATATATTCGGCTAGTTCTAGCTGGGTGCGGGGAGTGTAGTCTGCTGGCAACTCGTTTTCCCGCCGAAACGCTTTGAGCGATTCAATATAAAACTGTTGGAGAAAATCTTCAATCAAGTTGTAGCGGGCTTGAAAGCCTAGCTGAGTTCTAGCTGCCGCCACATGGCGATATACCATCGCACTCAGCGTTCCATGTAGCTCGACCCGACCCTGCCGAGAGCCTAAACGATAGTAAGAAAGGCACTTACGCAGACGATGTTGAGCCAGTGCCACTTGCCAAGACTGCACTCGACCGGATGTTTGGATGCGATCGCTCTTTTGGCAAATGCGTTCTGCCTCGCGGACAATCCGATCCACTACCGCTTGGGCTGTAGTACTAGCTGTCTTAATTTCGGGCCGCAGTTCTTTCAGCAGCAAGTGAGACAAGCTTTGAGTATCCATCTCACCCAAAGCATCAGACTCGGCCTGTAAGCCGTTCGAGTCGGCATGGAGATGAGAGTTAGTAAATTTTTCTGAAGCGTAATAAGTTCTAGATGCAGGTTGGCTGAAGGGGCTGAAGGAGTTTGTAGATTCGGCGTTCATGGATTTGACCCTGGTGATGCACAGCAGCGAAATGTAGCCCAACTCTAAGAGCAACTGGGGATAGCTTCTAGGTAGCTTGTGTCCCAATCGCGCCTCAACGTTGTCTACACCTTGACTTTAAGAAGTCACAGTGAGCCGTAGATAGATGAATGTGTCACTCTTTCAAGTAACTGCTTGCCGTCTTGCACCCTGATATAGCAGCGGTTATCTAGTCCATGCGTGCGAGCCCTGACTCCATCAGCAATAGAGGGATTTTGAGCTGTGGCGATCGCGTTGGATGCTGAAGAGTGTTATCTACTACATCCAGTGGACAATTCGTTAACTGGTTCGCCGAAGCTGAAGGAAAACTCTAACTAACTTCCGCTGCCCAAGCAGTTACCGCTTCCCATCCCAGACCTTTACGCACTAGGATTGGTTCCTCTGATGTCAAATCCAAAATGCTGGAAACCTGGTACCCTGGTTCCGACCCATCATCGACAATGACATCGACCAACTTGTCGAGTTGATCAAATAGCTCAAACCGCGAAATCCCTGGGTTAGTCTTGGTTTTAGGCTGACCGTCCGTTTCCTCATCAACCAAGTGAGCAGAGGTGGAAATAATTGGGTTGCCCAGCGCCTTGAGCATCGCAGAACAAACCGGATGGTCGGGCACTCGAATTCCTGTAGTCTTGCGCTTAGGATTCATGACTAGTCGGGGCACCAACTTGGTCGCCGGAAGCAAGAAGGTGTAAGGCCCAGGAATCAAATGCCGCATGATGCGGTAAGCCGGATCACTCACATACGCATAGTCAGCAATATTGGAGAGAGAAGAACACAAAAAGGTCAAAGGCTTATCGTTCGATAACTGCTTGATGCGTCTCACTCGTTCCACTGCCGATTTTGCGTTCAAATCACAGCCAATTGCATAGACTGTGTCGGTAGGGTACAGCACTACTGCCCCTCGTTGTAACGCCTCCCTAATTTCTTCTATTCGCCTCACTTGAGGTGTATCCGGATGGACGTTGTAGATTGTGGCCATAAAAATTTTTCTCCCTCAAACCCCACACTCAAGACAGCTTGATGCTGAATCAAGACTGAGTTTTAATAATTTTGCTAATTTGGCTTGACTTAACCGATGGAAATTGGATTGGTGTATGAGTAAGCTGGCTTACCTGGAATGCCCGACCGGAATTGCGGGAGATATGTGCTTAGGAGCGCTGATCCACGCAGGCGTATCCTTGGAGTACTTGATCGAGCAACTTAACCGTTTAGGAATTTCAGATGAATATCGGTTGCGGGCAGAGTCAGTGCAACGAAATGGACAGCAAGCAACCAAAGTTCATGTCGATTTGAGGCCCAACTCCAGTTCAGAGTTTGTTTCTGAACCAGTTGACCAACCGTACACTACGTTCGTCCATTCCCATTCTGCTACAGAACCTGCTCAAGCTGCCACGCATCATCACGCTGATTCTGGCTATGCTCACGCTGACCAGGTTCACACTCATCATGGTCACTCTGAGCATCCTCATCCTCACCCCAACTCACAACCCAGCCAGCCTGACGGTGACGAACCTCAAACAAAAAGTCACCACAGGCATGCTCGCCACTTACCAGAGATTGAACGCCTGATTAAAGCTGCTCAGTTGCCTACGCGGGCCGAAGCTTGGAGTTTAGCCGTGTTTCAGTGCTTGGCCGTAGCGGAGGGGGCGGTACATGGAATTGCTCCAGAGCAAGTGCATTTTCACGAAGTGGGCGCGACCGATGCCATTGTGGACATTGTTGGCACTTGTCTGGGCCTAGATTGGCTCGGCATTGACCACCTTTACTGCTCACCCATGCCTACAGGTGGAGGCATTATCCGTGCGGCGCATGGTCGCTTGCCTGTACCCACTCCAGCCGTACTGAAGTTGTGGGAAATGCGCCAAGTGCCCATTTACAATAATGGCATCGATCGCGAACTGGTCACTCCCACGGGAGCCGCGATCGCTGTGACTCTAGCTACTCGTTTTGGCCCACCACCGACTATGACACTTCAACGGGTGGGCTTAGGCGCTGGTTCTCGTGATCTCTCTATTCCAAATATGGTGCGTCTGTGGCTAGGAGAAGGGGAAGCAAGTTCTACAGAAGCACAGCAGCATTGGCATTCTGGCGATCGCCCTAGCCATCTCGCTCAGGACCCCGAACTCAATAAAAATAACACCTCACCCCTAACCCTTCTCCCTAGGGAGAGGGGTGCCGCAGGAGGGGAGAGGTCAGGGCCTCCGCTAGAAACTGTGGAAGTGCTAGAAACCCAAATTGACGACTTAAATCCCCAGGCAATCGGTTATGTCTTTAATGCTTTGTTAGCAGCGGGTGCCTTGGATGTGTTTACTCAAGCGATCGCGATGAAGAAATCACGGCCCGGAGTGCTATTAACCGCAATTTGCCATCCAGAGCAAGTAGCGGCTTGTGAAGCCGTGATGTTTCGCGAAACCAGCACTTTAGGAATTCGCCGTTCGACTCAGCAACGCCGAATTTTGGCTCGTGAAATTCAGCGAATCCAAACCGATTACGGGCCAGTTCGAGTTAAAGTTGCGTGGGCAGGGCCAGGGAAGGAAGGGGCGATCGCCAATGTTCAACCTGAATACGAAGACTGCGCCCAGATTGCTCAACAGCAGAATCTGCCCTGGCGAGAAGTTCACCGAGTCGCGCTGCAAGCTTGGTATCTCCAACAAAAGAAGGCCGCATCAGGTGGCACAATCCATACCTCACCTGACCGACCTTATCGCTGAATTGAAGAATGAAAGGTAGCTAGAGGAAATTAAATCCTATTGTGGCGACTAGCAGCACTAGCTAGCCTTATCGATCGCTCGTTGGGTGTTACGAGCCGCTTCGCTAGCTTTGTCTTGGACGTAGCTAGAAGTCTTGTTTACCGCTTGCTTCGCGTTACCAACTAGATCCTGATCTGCGACTTTGCTCAGGCCTTTGCTAGCACTCTTGGCATCATCGCGGATATTATCTGCTTGGTCTTTCACATTGCTGGTGACCCGGTCAGCTTTCTTGTCAAAAGATTTGCTATCTCGCTTGAGGTTGTCACCTAGCTGTTCCAAGTTCTCGCCTTTTTTGTCAAGAATCCGCTTGCTATTGGTGCCAATATCGTCAGTTTGGTCAATCACATTGCGCTCAGCATTATCTACCAAACCTTTGGCTTGAGTAGAAGTTCTGGATTGCACACCCTTGTTGTAGCGAGCATCCGTATCACTGTAGCCGTTCATGCCACCTTGGTAGTTTTGCTGGCGATGTCCAGGGATGCCTTGAGCAGGGCTGTTGCTGTCTCGGCCTTGAGTACCGCTGCTCTCTCTAGCTTGGGCACCACCTGAGCAAGCGGCAGTAGAAATCATTAGAACGCCTGCCAAAAATACCGCAAGAACTTGGCTCAGGCGAATCTTTTTAAGTGCAGAAACCAATCTTTTCATATGAAGTACTCCGTTGTATTTTCTTGAGTGAATTGACACTAAATTTCAAGGACTCCAACTAGCAACCCAGCAATTTTTAGGTGAACTTAAAGTCACGTTTCAGCACAACTTGGGCAACCTTATTGATACGAAAGCATTGCCTTTTTTTAAGGAAAAATTATGCTTCCTGCAATTAGTTCTGCACTGCTATCGCGTTGAAGTTGAAGTCCTAAAAGAAGAATTAATAGCGTCGCTTGGCAGGGTCGGGGGCCAATTCTGGCTTCTCTAGAGCAGAATCACCCGTTTCTTTCACGAAAGCAGAAGCGTCTTTGAACTGCTCGCCAATTCTTTCCATAATCTTTTCGCCCGGATCACTGCGATCGATCACAGGTTGGCGCTCTTTAGGAAACTGTTTGACTTGCGCTTGCAGTTCTTTTTGTGCTCTGGTGCCGATCGCGGGATTGTTAGTACTACCAGCATTAGCACTAGGGTAAAGTACATCGTCCGAATTGCTCTGGATATCACCGATATTGCTAGCAGCGATCAATTGAGGAGCAACGAGTTGTAGATCCGCCCGATTACCGCGAACCGCTTTAGCATCAGTAGAGGCTTTGTAGTTGGTATAGCCGTCTCCACCACCCTTGTGCGGGTTGTTGTTACCACCCATTTGCACAGGAGGATTTTGGGGACGAGCGCCATTTACATCTCCACTGTTACAAGCAGTACTGATTACCAGTAGCACGCCTGCTATAAAGACAGTTAAAATTTGACGTATTCGTACTTTTTCGAGAAAAGCGATTAAATTCTTCACAGAAGACTCCTTATTAGCTCAGTGCATAAGGGCTCATGCTTAATTAAAAGTGGCCCTCTTACAGAGAAATGACAGCTCAAAATTCCTACGGGCTGTTGCTGTAGGATCATCACAGGGGCAGTAGGAGTTGAGCTAGAAACTTTTTCACTGATACCTGTTCAGCTTACGCAGAGGGTTCGATCGCATCCTCTAGCCGAGGTCACATTCTCCACATCCGATCTCAGCTATTTTTCTCTAACCCTAGAGAGAGCGATTAGGAAGCGAGCGCAATTCAACGTATTGATTAACACATTCGAGACCTGGCTCGCTGGGGTGAAGACTCGGCTACAGAAGGTTTTTATGCTGTTGTGACTGGTCCCAGTCACAAGCTGGTCACAGTAATAAGCATTGTGCAAACGGATCGGAGCAACTCTGAATCATGGCCTTTGACTACGATCTACTCGTCATCGGGGCGGGTTCTGGTGGCTTGGCAGCGGCTGAGCGGGCAACGACTTACGGAGCGCGAGTGGCGATCGCGGAATTAGCCGCAGTCGGAGGCACTTGCGTCAATCATGGCTGTGTTCCAGAAAGGCTACTGAACTACGCTGCTAGTTTTGCCGATGTTTGCTCGGATGCAGCGGGATATGGCTGGAACACCGCACCCGGTTCATTTAGTTGGGCCAAGTTTGTGCAAGCCAAAAACCAGCAAATTGAAAAGCTGCACCAAGTCCATCAGCGGCATCTTGACTCTGGCAAAATAGCTGTCATTCTAGGTCAAGCGGTCTTTGTAGATGCTCATACCTTGCAGGTGGGAGAGCAATCAGTGACAGCAGCCAAAATTTTGATCTCCGCGGGAGCTGAGTGGGATCAACTGCCCATCCCAGGCGCAGAACATTTGATAACTTCCCGTGAGCTGTTTAACTTACCTGAGTTGCCTCAACGCCTTGCGATCATTGGAGACAATTATATTGGGGTGAAATCGGCTAGCAGCTTGAACAGCTTGGGTTCCCAAGTTTTTCAAGTGATTTCATCCGACTCTATCTTGGCTGACTGTGACCATGAGCTAGCCAGTGCTGTGCAGGCAGGTCTAGCTCGACGCGGGGTCAGCTTCCGCTGTCACAGCCAGTTATTAAAAGTAGAGCGCGGTTCGGCAGGTTTGGAGCTAACGCTCTCCGATCGCGATGAGACTCTAACCGTTGATGTTGTGGTTGCAGCGACTCAGCGCCACCCCAAAACTCAAGGTTTGAAGCTAGAAAAAGCTGGAGTTCAGCTTACAGCTCAAGGCACGGTCGCGGTGGATGAATATAGCCGCACGACCCAACCCAATATTTTCGCGATCGGAGATTGTACCTCTCGCACTAGTCTCACACCTGTCGCGATCGCCTCCGGGCGAGCCATGGCAGATACGGAATTTGGCCCCCAACCCCATGCAGTCGATTACAACTTAATTCCGGTTTCAGTGGGTTTTCAGCCTGAAGCGGCCACGGTGGGTCTCAGCGAGGCTCAGGCACGTGCGCAATTCGGTGAAGCGGTGCAGTGCTACCGAAGCGAGATTCGGCCTCTCTCGCAAAAGTTAATTCCCCGCCATGAACCAGGGCTGCTGAAATTAGTGGTTGAAGCTCAATCGCAACGGGTGGTAGGAGCACATCTAATCGGTGAACATGCGACCGAAATTATTCAATGCCTAGCGATCGCCATGCGGCTCGGTGTCACGAAACCCCAACTCAATCAAACGATGGGTCTACATCCCTCGATCGCTGAAGAACTGATCAATTTATGATTTATCGGAAATCCCAGAGAAGGATGAGGGAAGAAATGCAAGAGATGAAGGTGACTAGGCAGGGGAGCAACGATTAAGATATGGCTGATTGCATTTAGCAGTATCTGGCGATCGCCCCTCTCCACCAAAGTCATACATCATGAAGCAAATTGGTGCCCGCCTCAAGCCTTATCTACGATGGGTTGTCCTGGGTGGCACCCTGATTTTTTTAGCAAAAGCGCTGAAAGATCATTGGGAGGACGTGGTTGCCATTCGCCTAGAAGCAACAGGTTGGCTTTATTTGGCGATCGCGCTGGGCGTGACGTTGATTGCCCATGTTTGGTCGGGTTGGGTTTGGGGTTGGATTTTGCAGGAACTCAACCAACCCGTCAGCGGCTTCTGGGCAGTAGCGGTCTACCTCAGAACCAACATTGCCAAATATCTTCCAGGCAACATCTGGCACTTTTATGGACGCACTCAAGCCGCTACCGCTGTAGGTATTTCGCTGGGTGCAGCCACTTTAAGCGTTTTACTAGAACCTCTATTAATGGCAGCGGCAGCCTTACTAATTGCTCTGGTCGGGAATCGCAGCGCTAGTTGGGGTTGGCAGATTGTCAGCTTATTCGTAGTGCTGGCGAGTGTTCACCCCAGAATTCTTAATCTCGGCATTCAATTGCTCAGCCGCTTGAAGGGTAAGGCGACTGATACTTCAAGCAATTCCTCCAACCTTCGCATCGCTCGCTACCCAATCCGACCTTTACTGGGAGAGATGGGTTTTGTGGGCATCCGAGGTGCTGGTTTCCTTCTGACTTTCCTCGCCATTAGTCCTTTGAATACTAGCCAAATTCCTCCCCTCTTCAGCGCCTTTGCTCTAGCTTGGCTGTTAGGGTTGGTCGTGCCCGGAGCCCCTGGAGGAATTGGGGTTTTTGAAGCCACGGCGATCGCTTTATTAGGGCGGCAATTTTCTCCAGGTTTGCTTTTGAGCGTAGTTGCCTTGTATCGCCTGATTAGCATTCTGGCTGAGTCTATTGGCGCTGGGCTTGCTTGGTTCAGCACTCCTCGGAAATAAAAACAATCCATATTCCGACTAAGCTCAATTCAAGGCTGCGCTCTACTTTCCATCTTGCAAATCGAGTTTATTGCTTTCGATTTCCGATGCTTCGGGCAGGAATTCAAGCTCAGCAGCTAGTTCTAAAGAGTTGTCACTCTTGAGTTGGGAGAAAATTTTGTAAGTGTCTAAATCGGTGTGAGATATTTCATAGGTATCTTGTTTTTTATGGTTCATTTTAATCAGGTTGTACTCAACATTCTCGGCATAAATAGCAAAAGTGATATTAAATACTTCCATGAAAGTAATCACCCACTGGCACTCTTCTTCCGAGAAACCCTCGTAGTAACGTACCAACTCAGCAATACAAGCTTCTAGGTGAGTCCGAGCGTGACTACAAATCAAAATCAACTTTAGTAAAACAATAACTAATGTGAGAGGATTGCCCTGAGATAGTAATAAGGCAAATAGGGGAGAGGGTTCTCCTTTTTGTTCAATTGTCAAATACTCAATGACTCGATTACAGGTTCTGAGCAAAAGCGCGCTGCTTAAAACTTCATCGTGGTAGTTTTCATAAAGAGAATCAAACTTCTCAGATAACCTTTTTCGTAGCGTATCCACAAAGTCTTGATTCTCAACTGCAAAGGCTAAATATTCTTGTAAGCTAGCCTTAAATTCTTTATAAGTTGATTGTTGAGTTTGCTTGAGAAAGATGTTAGCCACATTGGCATAATTAAAAGGCCCTCGTCTGGCAACAATCGCCTTCGTCAAGCGGATTACTTCATCCCCTAAAGCGGTGGGGTTTTTGGGAGCTTTACTGCCTAAAGTAGATGACTGCGATCTAGCAATATACATCGCCAGATCAAACTTGAAGCGGTCTTTTAACTGCCTAGAAAGCGCTCTGGCTGCTTCTCGTTGCTCAATAGGATTTTTTAGGTCAACGAATTGAGGCACTAGGAGAAACGCGGTATACCTTTGTGTCCAGTGACCGTCCTGATCATCATACCGAGAGACAAATAACTTAAGCTCTTCAAAATCTTGGCTATTAACAAAGTTTAAAGTCCAGGTTCTCAACCGCTTTAAAGTTGGAGAAACTGTGTGTCGAGTAATTGATGGATCAGAAAAAACTTGAATTAAATCTTGAATTGCTTTGTGCTGCCGCTTCGTACCCCAGTTGTTAACCAGAATGTAGCAAGAGCGCTTTAGAGTATTTCTAAACTCTTCTTCGTTATTGGCAAAAACAATTTCGTATAAAGCAGGAACAACCGCAGAACTACTGGAATCGGCGTGATGAATGAAGAGACGCTGAAATTCTAAAAGAACATCTTCCGGGGGTCGCGCATTGACGATTTCCAGCAAAAAGTTGAACAAAACTTCCTGAGCTTGTTGCGTGCTGCGCTTGGATTTATGAAGCTTGCCAGAAGAGTCATTGTGGCGATCGCTTGTCAAAACGTCCCCAGTCATTATTACAGAACTCAAATACGATTCGAGGTGAAAGAATAGTTGCTAAGAGTGCACTATTGGCACCTTGTATAAGAAGATATCAGCTTACTCTAAAGTCTTTTGTTTGCCCATTATTTCCGCCAAAGTAGTGCAACCTGTAAGTTTGAGCCTAAAAAAGTGGCTCTTGAGTCGTAAGCAGTGAAGCCCTTATCAATCCAGTCTACCCGCTTCACTCTGGATGATGTGTTTTTTAGAACAGCCAGTTGTCAGTAGAGGTAAAGTTATTTAATTCATTAGCCATGATAGAGGAGAGCCTGCTGAAAGTAGTTCACCCCTTCGGACTAAGTGCAGTAGGTTCAGCCTGACTAACTTTAGGTGTAGCATTTAGGGCTTAAAGGATACCAACGAATGCCTGCAAGCCACCAGAATTACGGGCAGTTCAGCCCATTCTTCCAAGACGATCGCAACCTTACAATCCACCTGCAAAAAAGTGGAACACTTAAATTCGTAGTTCGGTGAAACTGCTGGGTTCGCTCTAGCAGTCGTAACTACTTGGCCGCGAACAACTTTGCTTTGATGGGGGTGGAGGGACTTGAACCCTCACGACCTTGCGGTCAACGGATTTTCATTCTCCTGTAGTTTTCACTACTACCCTCTATAAAAACTTAAGTTTCTACAGAGATGGGCTTTGAGAATTGGACCCTCCCTTTACCCTCGACTTAACGTTAGGGTAGCTCCCGTCGGGCCTCTGCACCTTCCGATTAGATTTGACAGATGAGAACAAGGTTAAGTTGCCACTCACTGCAATTTAATCGGCTTGGCTCAGGATTGCCATGTCTACCGTTATCACGGTTAGATTTAGGTTTCCCTGAGTTTGAGAGCATCCACTTATCAAATTTCTCTGATAAGGCTCAATTTTTTAAGTCCGTAGCGTCTGCCATTCCGCCACACCCCCGTTTGATGCGCCTTTAGCTCACTGAAAGTCAGTAAAGCACTGCTAAGTGTTGTGGATAGCATGTTCCACCTCAGCAGACCTGCAATTGTTTTTGCAGGGCACCTTGTTTATTGGACATCAAATGGGGAATTTATGCAAGATTTACGAGCAAAATTGCAGAAGTTTCTTCAATTACGGGTGGTTAGAGCGATCGCACCACTCATAACTCGTCGGACTAACTCGGACTAACACTGAGGCGATCGCCGAACCAGCTCAACAGTTCAGATCAGCCATGAGATCGACAGCAAACGTCAAATCCACGTAGGATAATGAAAAAGATTGCAAGCAGCTTTCGTTGAGCTGACACCGCTCAGTCAGGTAACTAGCTGAGACGACTAGCGAGACCCCTATTGTTTAGTAGCTTCCAACCTCTATGTTGAGTGCACTTTCTTCGGACTCCATCCTGACTTTGTCTTTGTACGCAGCTTTAGGCGGCGCTTACTTGGTTGTTGCCCCGTTAGCTTTGTTCTTTTACCTGCAAAAACGCTGGCATGTCGCAAGCTCTTTTGAGCGGGCTTTTATGTACTTTCTAGTTTTCTTCTTCTTTCCTGGCCTTTTGGTTTTAGCGCCGTTCCTCAACTTTCGGCCCCAGAAGCGGCAGATTGAAGCATAAATGGGTTTTTATTGGCAGGCATAGATGCGGCGCATTGACGTTCTTGGGATTGGTCTAGCCATTTTTGTGGCGGGTGGCCTGGTGTACTTGTTACTACAGTTCATCGGGCTAGATAGTGTAGAGGCAGGCATTTGGAGCCAAGCAGTGCTGGTGGCTGGACTGGTGGGTTGGTTGCTGACTTATCTGTCAAGAGCACTGACGCACAAGATGACGTTCAATCAGCAGGTCAAGGACTATCGAGAAGCAGTCTTGCAAAAGCGCTTGGAAGAACTGACTCCAGAAGAACTGGCGCAAATCCAGGCAGAGATTGAGCAAGAACAGCAATCCTCAGCTCAGGATTCAGCCCAAACGCAGATCTAAACCTTACACAGGCGCTGGGAAACTTACTGGCTGATCAAATTAGGTAACTTACCTAAAATCAGCTAGTTTTGATAGTTGGTTAACCTGTAAGCAGATTTATTCGGATGACTTCGGTTTCTCAGTGTTTTGAATCCCTCCGCGATCGCGGTCAATGTGCTCTGATCCCCTTCATCACAGCCGGAGACCCTGATTTAGCCACAACGGCGGAAGCGCTCCGGGTCTTAGACCGTAGTGGGGCCGACTTAATTGAGTTGGGTGTGCCCTACTCTGATCCTCTGGCGGATGGTCCTGTCATCCAAGCGGCTGCGACTCGCGCCTTACAGCGGGGCACTCGGCTAGAGGCAGTCTTGGAAATGGTGCGACAAGTCAGCCCAGAATTGCGATCGCCAATCGTTTTGTTTACTTATTACAACCCGATCCTGAACCAAGGGATCGAGAACTTCCTCAAGCAGATTGCGGATGCTGGGGTCAAAGGCTTAGTGGTGCCAGATTTACCGTTAGAAGAATCGGAGACACTGATTCAAACAGCAGCCAATTTAGGGGTTGAGGTGGTGTTGTTGGTGGCTCCCACTAGCCCTAGAGAGCGGATTGAGGCGATCGCGCGACAAGCGCAAGGCTTTATTTATCTGGTGAGCGTCACAGGTGTGACCGGAATCCGCACCGAACTGGAGTCTCGCGCTCAAGACATCTTGATGGATTTGCGCACCATTACCGACAAACCGATTGGCGTGGGGTTTGGGATTTCCCAGCCAGAACATGCGCGGCAAGTCATGGATTGGGGCGCAGATGCAGTAATTGTCGGCAGCGCCTTCGTCAAGCGTTTAGCCGATGGCACGCCCGCTCAAGGTTTGCGAGCCATTGAGGAATTTTGTCGAAGCTTAAAGATAGTCATTAGTTCTGATTAGAGAAGTAATAACTTCAGAACCCTTAATTTGGCGAGCGGTTTGAGGTAAGTGTGACCTCAGAGAGGCGCTAGCTTGCACCTACTGTGATCTTGCGGTAGGTTGAGGAGATTTGTAGCGATCGCCTTCCCGCCATCAGGGACTCTGCTAGGGAAATCACTTCAACATCTACGAGTTAGAACAAATCGAATGAAAGGGTTGATACCGCTGTGGCAACACAGGCATTGGCTTTTGACCATGCTTCTACCCGGAGTAGCGCTACTTCAGGTTCTACCAGGCGTGACTCAGGAAACGCTACAAATATCTAACACAGGTTCTGTCATCTTCAGAGCACCCAATAGCGACACGCCTAGAACGGTGCCGTCCAATCCCACGACGTTCACCGCTGTAACGGATGTCGCAGATTTGGAAGTAGTGAAAACAGGCGATCGCTCTGCCGCCGAACCCGGAGATACTGTCACCTACCGATTGCTAGTTCGCAATACAGGTACAGCCGCTGTTAACAATTTAGTTGTGCAAGACGTGTTGCCATTGGGTATGCAATTCGTAGGTAAGTCTCTGCAAGGCACAGTGGGCAGCGGCACAACTTCGACCCCAGTCGCTCTGCCAGAACCAACTACTAACAATCGCACCATCGCGATCGCCGTTCCCAATGGTCTCGCGCCCCAGCAAACTCTTAACCTCACCTACTCAGTGGTCTTGACCCCTGACGCAATTCGGGGCAGTGGTCGCAACCTAGCTTCCGCGATCGGCAACACGGGTACCCGTGAGATCCGGAGCAACACTGCCAGTTTCCTGGTCAGGATTCGCCCTGGTATCCTGTCCGATTGCGGCACGATTCTGGGACGAGTCTTCGTGGACAAAAACTTTGACGGCGAACAGCAACCTGGAGAACCGGGAGTTCCCAATGCGGTCGTCTTTATGGATGATGGCAATCGTATTGTCACCGACCCAAATGGCTTATTTTCAGTAGCTAATGTGATCGCTGGCAACCGCACCGGAGCCATTGATTTGAGCAGCTTACCAGGCTATACGCTCGCGCCCAATCTTTACCGAATTGAGGCCAATAGCCAATCTCGGCTGGTTCGCTTGTCACCCGGTGGCTTAGCTCGCATGAATTTTGCAGTCACTCCAGCCTTTGGCGAACAATCCACTCGGTAGCCAAGTTTTGCCTAAATCTTTCGCAGCCCAGTTGCGGAGCAAACCCTTACAAGGTTTGACAGCAGTACACAGAGACTGATAGTCTATTGCCCTTGCTGCATCTCTCAGTGGATGTACTGGAACAGGAGCGCTGTCTTAGCTAGACTGCTTAACTGTTTTTGCTGATTGCCATCGGGTGTTCCTTCATTTCATGCTCGGCTCTGGGTTTTAGGAGCAGCATTTTTAGCGATTCGCTCTACTATTGGCGGACCAAATATATGAGAGGGACAGCTCTTTCGAGCAAGGCGATCATTCGTCTAAGTTTATTGACCACTGCTGTAGGAGCGCTGGGCATTACGGCTCCTGTGCACGGCACTGAGGTGCTTCAGCCCTCAATACAATCTCAATCCTTACAGCTACCAGAGCCTCCAGGGCAGCCTGCTGGAGTTTCATTTATCTCTACAGACTCGATCCAGTTTGATCCGGACAAAACTGGTTTTGCGATCGCGAATTCTTCTGAACTAGCAGAGTTTCAAAGCGAACCTAGCTCAAACATCGGTGACGCTAAGCCCTCAACTTTGATTGCTCCTGTACCTAGCGGGGAGTTGCCGCCACTCACCGCGCAGACGACTGAAAATTCCCCAGAATCTCAAAGTCCTGAGGCATCAGAAAACCCAGCTAGTAGTGGCCCAACGAGTCCAGCCAGCAGCTCCCCTGACGCTACGGTCCCCACTCTGCCAGCAGTTAGCTCTGACAAAACCAGCGCGATTCGCCTAGAAATCGCTTCGGTTGATGACCCTCGTGTGATTGCTGATGGTCGTTCTATCGTGACGCTGCAAGGTCGCCTCTTAAATGAGCAAGGCGAATTACTTCCGATCAACGCGATCGCCACGCTCACGGCTAGCGCAGGTCAGTTTGTCGGAGCCGATCAAGACCGCGATCGCCCTGGTTTTCAGGTTGTGGTGCAGCAAGGGCAGTTCACCGCTCAACTGCAATCAACGCTAGAAGCCCAGAAAGTAAGAGTTCGAGCGGCTGTAGACCTAAAAGACGAGTCGGAGCGATCGCCAGAGACCGAAGCTTTACTGCAACCGACTGGAGGACTTGTCACTTCTACTTGGCAACCAGAAGAACTCGAAGCCTATACCCAGGTTGAGTTCATTACGAACCTACGTCCCTCCTTGGTCACGGGTTCGGTCAATCTGCGAATTGGGCCAGGGGGCACCGACTTTTATGACAGTTTTCGCGACTTTTTAGACCCAGAACTGCTGGATGATGACACTCGCGTTGATGTGAATGCGGCGGTGTTTGGCATTGGTGCAGTCGGGGAGTGGTTGTTTACTGGAGCCTATAACAGCCAGCGATCGCTGAACGAAACTTGCGATGGCACTAATCGACTCTTCCGAGATATCCAGTTTTGTGAGCAGAACTATCCAGTTTACGGCGACAGTTCTACCTCGACTTATCTCACGCCTTCTACCGATAGTGTGTATCTCCGCTTTGAGCGCACGTCTCCCGTGGCAGGAGCAGAGCCAGACTACGGCATGTGGGGCGATTACAACACCCTAGAGTTTGCTCGAACTTCGCAGTTGTTCACGGCGACGAATCGGCAGTTACATGGCTTTAAGGGCAACTACAACCTGGGCAATCTGCAAGCCACGCTGTTGTATGGCAACAACATCCAAGGGTTTCAGCGAGATACTTTGGTGCCAGATGGGACCAGTGGTTACTACTTCTTGTCTCGGCGCTTAGTCATCCCTGGCAGCGAAAACGTTTTTCTCGAAACCGAAGAAATTAATCGTCCGGGCACCGTCCTAGAACGCAAATCTCTAAATCGCGGCCCTGATTACGAAATTGACTACGATCGCGGCTCTTTGATATTCCGTCGTCCGATTCTGGCGGTGGAGCTGAACCCTCTAGGCCAAAGCTTAGTTCGTCGCATTGTCGTCACCTACCAGCACGAAACCGCTGGCGACGGCGATACCAATCTCTACGCCGGACGACTCCAGTACAACTTCTCACGAGAGTTCGATCGCGAAAGTTGGACAGGGTTTAGCTATCTACGCGAAGACCAAGGGGCACAAGACTTTGAACTGTACGGCCTGGATTTCTTCTTTCCCCTCGGCACTGATGGGCAACTGGTGGGTGAGGTGGCGCGCTCTAATTATGACTCGCTATTTCGCGGCAACCTCACAGGATCGGCCTATCGCCTAGAACTTTCCGGCAAGATCACCTCCGCGATCGCAGGCCAAGCTTACTATCGCTCGGTGGATGAAGGCTTCAATAACAACGCCACGGTGAGTTTCACGCCGGGACAAACCCGCTACGGTGCGGCATTAGCCACAGCCCTGAGCGACACCACAAAGCTCAGCTTCTTGTTCGATCGCGAAACCAACTACGGGATTGCGCCACTGGTACGCACCACCATTCCAGATTTGTTTAACCCTGCACCTGAGCCGATTCCAGGGAGCGCGGTCAACAATACCTTAACTACCTTCAGTGCAGGCATTCAGCAAAAGCTCGGCTCCGCAGATGTAAGCCTGGAATGGCTGAACCGCGATCGCGAAGACCGAGCTACCCCCGAACTCTTTGAGGGTGACGCTAGCCAACTGGTCTCTCGCTTCGGTCTGCCCTTAACGGAAAGCTTAACTTTCAAAGCCCAAAATGAACTGAATCTAGGCGACATTGACCCCCTTTATCCCGATCGCACCACCTTCGGCTTAGATTGGGCGGCTTATCCGGGTGTGACAGTTCGCTTAGCGCATCAATTCTCCTCCGGTGGCTTGTTGGGAGACACTTCCATTACCAGTCTCGATACGATTCTGGAGCATTACTTCTCAGAAAACACCAGCATCACTGGACGCTATTCGGTTTTAAGCGGCTTCAATGGTTTTACTGGACAAGGGGCAGTTGGATTGAATCACCGCTGGGCGATCGCTCCTGGCTTGCGTCTGAACTTGAGCTATGAGCATATCTTTAGCAACTTATTTGGACGTACTGCCGCCGGAGAACGCTTTGCCCAACCCTTTGCTACAGGGCAAGGGGCTGCGGCATTAGGGTTGCTCTCTGGCGATAGTTATGGTGTAGGTCTGGAATACACCGACAACCCCAATCTCAAAGCCAGCGCCCGCTTTGAGCATCGCACCTCGTCAGCGGGAAGCAATACGGTGATTTCCGCCGCTGCCGCTGGGAAAGTTTCCCCTGCCCTTACGGCATTAGCGCGTTACCAACAAGCCAGCGCTTCCAACCAACTTTTAGCAGTTTTGGGAGATACAGCCAATCTCAAGCTGGGTCTGGCCTACCGCGATCCTCGAAGCGATCGCTTTAATGCTCTGCTGCGCTATGAGTACCGCCTTAACCCTGCTACTTCCCCAGAAACCTTTCTGTTTGGGCGACGCGATGATGACGCCACTGATCACTTATTTGCCGCAGAAGCCATTTACGCTCCCGATTGGCGCTGGGAGTTCTACGGTAAGTACGCGCTACGAAACAGCACCTCCTACCGCGCCCAAGACTTATCCAACACCAACACCATTTCTTTGGCGCAATTACGCACCACTTACCGCTTGGGCTATCGCATGGATGTAGTTGGAGAAGTCCGTTGGCTCACTCAGCCTGCCACCGACTACAGCGAACTGGGTTGGGTGGTGGAAGCGGGCTACTATCTCACCCCAAATCTACGACTGGCCGCTGGGTATAGTTTCGGTGATATAGATGATCGCGACTTCAACGGCGCTCGTTCTCGCGGTGGCCTGTACTTGGGCTTAAACCTAAAACTAAATGAACTGTTTGATGGCTTTGGTCTGCAAAAAACTACTCCCCGTCAGCAGCAGGAATCCCAAGTGAACCCGACGGCCTTGGCTCCCGTTGCGCCCATGCCAAACACCAACCCATAGCACCGCTAGCAACCAGTCAGAGGAGTGAATTAATTTAGCTATGTCTGCCGTACCCGCACTGCGTCGCCTAACTCGCGTAGCCCTCGTCATTCCCTTCGTTGTAGCTAGCCTCGAACCCTTTACAGAAAAAGCTTCCGCCCAAGCAACTTCCCTTGGATCCAAATGTCCAGCCGGTACCATTCTGAGTTCTGACAACTTAGTTTTTAATGGTAACTACAACATCCTAGGCGGGGGCTCTGAGCCAAACATTAACCCCGCCGCAGGCTTTAGGAGTGATTTGCCCTATCGAGGCGATGCGGTTTATCCCGACGACCGAGGAGTGAATGGTCCTTTGGGACCAAGGGGGCCCCTAGGCGGCATCTCCATTCAGACTGGGCCAGTTATCTATGCCAATGGCGTTGTAGTCAGTAGGCAAGCAACTCCGGTTTTTCCAGGCGACCCTGAGAATGGTGCACCACCATCCAACACATTTCTTTATTCCAATCCCAACGAAGATTTACAGGGAAACCGTATCGAACGTACACCGGGACGGGGACAATTCATAAATCCGACTATTTGGCAGCAAACAGTAACGGTTACTCCCAACACGACCTATAACTTTATTGCCTACTTTGATAATCTACTGAGCGCTACCGCTAACGCCGAAGCAGCTAATCCACAAATTCAATTACAGATTAAACGGGGGATCACTGCCTCTGACCTGGGTCCGCAAATTTCTGTGCCTCGCAGCGTGCCCAATGGGTTAGGGGGTGAATGGCTACCTGTGCAATTCTCGTTTACGACGCTGCCGACGGATACCAGCATCACTTTGGCGATCGTCGATCGTGCCAATACCGTGAATGGGGATGATTTCGGTCATACCGCGATCGGGCTGCGACAGTGCCTTCCGAACATCGGCATAGCCAAAGCAGCGGGCACAGCGGTTAGCAATCCCGATGGCACTTTTACCGTGCCCTACAGCCTCACCGTCCGTAACTATGGAACCGATGCTATCACCAATTTGCAAGTTACAGACGACCTAGCTACAACTTTTGCCAACGCGGCTGGCTTTGTCGTTTCTGGAGCCCAAAGCCCAACATTAAGCGTCAACCCCAACTTTAATGGCAGTAGCGATCGCAATATCCTCGCGCCTGGCAATACGCTAGCCGCAACCGGGCAACCAGGTGACACCGCTACCATTACCTTCAACGTCACCATTACGCCCGGAGCGGGTCCCCAAGGATTGGGTCCTTTCAACAACAGCGCGATCGCCACTGGGAATGCAGGCAACACCACTGTGCAAGATACGTCTGATGCAGGCACCAACCCTGACCCGAATGGCAATGGTATCCCAAATGAGCCCGGAGAAAATGACCCAACTCCAGTGACTCTTGTTGCCGCACCAAAGCTTGGCGTTGCTAAGCAAGCAGGGACAGTAGTTGACAATGGCAATGGGGTTTTCACCGTTCCCTATACCGTCACAGTCAGTAACCTGGGCAATGTACCAATCAATAGCCTGCAATTAGCCGAGAACCTGACGGAAACATTTGGACCTCCTAGCACTTTCACGGTTGCCGCTGCCCCAACGAGTTCTACCTTGGCAGTCAACCCTGCTTTTAACGGCAACAGTGACTCCAATCTCTTAGCTGCCAATCAAACTTTGGCAGTTGGGCAGAGTGCTACCGTGACTTTTAGTGTTCAGGTTACAGCGAATGGTCAGCTAGGTCCTTTCAACAACACAGTTGTAGGCACCGGTACTGGGCCAGGAGGGATACCAGCTCAAGATGAATCCACCAATGGCACAAATCCTGACCCCAATAGTGATACCATCCCCGAGGAAAGACAACCAACTGTGGTTAGCCTTGGCGAAACTCCCAAGCTTGGTGTTGCGAAACAAGCAGGCGCAGTGGTTAACAGCGGTAACGGCGTGTTTACTGTGCCTTACACCGTCACCGTCAGCAACCTGGGCAATGTCCCCATCAATAATCTGCAACTCGTCGAAAACCTCACCAGCACGTTTGGGCCTCCCACTACCTTCACCATTGCTGCGGCTCCCACCAGCCCCACTCTAGCGGTTAACTCTGCTTTTAACGGCAACAGTGACTCCAATCTTTTAGCGGGCACTACTAATTTAGCGGTGGGACAAACTGCCACGGTTACCTTTAGCGTTCAGGTGACAACGAATGGTCAGCCTGGCCCCTTTAGCAATACGGTCACAGGTAGTGGTACTAGCCCAGGAGGAACGCTAATCACGGATGAATCGACCAATGGTACCAACCCTGACCCCAACGGCGATACTAATCCCGATGAAGACCAACCGACTCCCGTTCAGCCAGAACCACTTCCTGTAGGAGAGCCCCAACTGCGCTTACTCAAACGAATTACAGCCGTAGAACAAGGAGGCAGAACTCAAACGTTCGATCGCTTTGTGGATGATCCTGCTGATACCACCGATACGGCTCCTGGCTGGACTCAACTGTCTCCGGTTGGCGAGGTCAATCTACCAACTTCGCTGTCTTTACGTAGTGGAGATTCAGTTGAATATACGCTTTACTTCCTGTCTGATGGCACAGCTCCTGCAACCGCTGCCAGCCTCTGCGATCCCATTCCTACTAGAACCACCTTTGCCCGCGATCGCTTTGGTACAGGTAGTGGGTTACAGCTGAACCGAGCCAGCGCCGAGAAATCGCTGACGAATAGTGCTGACACCGATGAGGGAAATTTCTTTACGCCTTTAGCGCCTTTACCCAATGGCAATGCTTGCCCGACTAATGCCCAGGCCAATGCCAACGGCTCTGTCATTGTCAACTTAGGAGAAATTTCTAATACTCCTGGCCAAAACTTTGGCTTTGTGCGCTTCCGCGTCAGGATTGATTAGGTTAGGTAGCGATCGCCCAACTAAAACATCTAATCCAAACGCTTGATGTATGTATTTCTTTACAGATTAAGTAAAGAATATAACAGCTTAAATGTAACCGTACGGTAACGACTGGGCATGATTAAAAGATGGTTAGTCCTCACTTCTGCACTCGCGAGATTGAGCTACACCAGCCTGAGCGTATTACTAACCTAAACAGCTTGTGGGACCATTGCTTGTGTCTATGTCGTCAATCACGTCAATAAGCTGAACACTGAGGAACGGGCTTTGAAACGGACTTGGGTGCAATTACTTCTCCTATTCGTATTAGGAATTAGCCTGCTGACCATTGCTGACTTGGCGATCGCCCAATCCTTAAAGGTGCGGGTGAATCGTTGGTTGGAGGTGCGGCAGATTCAAGGGACAGTCAGCCTCTACCAAGGCCAAAAATCTCAACCCGCTCGCAATGGCAGTCGCATTCAAGCCGTAGGAGAGGGCATTCAAACGGGCGCGAAGTCTAGTGCAGTTTTAGCCGTAGATACTGGCATTGGTTTCATTAAAGTTGCAGAAAATACAAACATCCGCGTACTACAGCTAGAGCGGCTAGCGACTGGCGGCCAAGTCACCAAGCTGCAAGTGACCGGAGGACAAGCCCGCCTCCAAGTGAGAAAGTTTACCAATCCAGCGTCCCGCCTAGAAATCCTCTCCCCCGCTGGTTTAAGCGCAGTCCGTGGCACTGAGTTCGGGGTGAGTGTGCAACCAGACGGTAAAACTGGGGTTGCCACCTTGGAAGGTAAAGTGGCTGCGATCGCTCAAGGAGCCAGCGTGCCGATCCAAGCTGGGTTTCAAAGTTTAGTCATCCCTGGAGAAGCCCCCTTACCCCCAACGCCCTTACGGGAAGACACGCGGTTGCAACTCCAAGTTCTAGAGGCCGTTGGCAACAACCAAGCTCAAATTGCTGGTCAGGTGGATGTTGTTAATCTGGTATTAGTGAATGATCAACCCCTGAGCCTCGATCGCGAAGGTCAGTTTGATGTCAGAGTTGCACTGCCGCGAGAGCGCCGGATTCGGGCCGTAGTCAGAACTCCCTTGGGGAAACAGCAAATTTATGAATTGGCAGTTCCGTGAATGGGGGTTGCGACTGTTACCTGGTGGCATCACTGCTCTCCTTGTGGTTGGTCTACTAGAAGTAGGAGCTTGGCAGCCTTTAGAGCAATTATCCTATCGGTTGTTATTTCGCTTGCGGGGGGACCAAGCCTGGGATGAGCGCGTGGTCATCGTCGCGATCGATGAACCTAGTATCAAAAAATTTGGTCTCTTTCCTTGGCCTCGCCAGTACCACACGCAGTTATTGCAGCGATTAACGAAAGCCGAACCCAGCGCGATCGCCTTTGATGTGGTTTTGTCAGAACCCAGCCCGCAAGATGCCCAATTAGCAGCCGCAATGCAGGAACAAGGCCAAGTTCTGTTAGCCCAAGGATGGGACTATCTTGGCGCTCTCTTGCATATTAGTCCCCCCTTAAAGACTGCTGCACTTGATGTCGGCCATGTACTCAAACAAGAAGATGCCGACGGTGTCACTCGCAGTATTAAACCCCAAGTCAGAGGAGTGCTAGCTCTGGGTTTAGCGACGGTGCAAGTATATTCCTTAGTTCAGGAACCTGTCCGCCTCCCACCTTTAGACCAACCACTTTGGGTCAATTGGCCTGGTTCAGTGCGTGGCCTCAAGCACTACTCCTATGCAGCCGTCTTAGCGGGACAAGTGCCTGACACGGCTTTCCAGGGCAAAATTGTCTTAGTCGGCATGACTGCGATCGGCTTTGATCCCCTGCCTACTCCCTTCAATCGCAATCCCTCTGCTAGTGGTGTTCATCTCCATGCTGCTGTGGTCAGTAATCTGTTGCAGCAAAATTGGCTATACCGTCCGGCTCAAGGCTGGAGTTGGTTGTTACTAGTTGCTGGACCTGGCCTCAGTTGGATCCTGAGTCGTGGGAATACCAGTCAGCAAATTGGCATCTGGATCGGTGCTTGTTTGAGCTGGGGTATGGTCAGCCTGCTACTGTTTGAAGCAGGTTACTGGGTGCCAGTGGCAGCTCCTTTGGTCCTAGCTACGGTAACCACAGGAGCTGTCGTTCTGCACGATCGCCTCAGGGTTAACTCCTTGCTAAAAGCAAGAAGTGAGTTTCTGGCAACGATGAGCCACGAAATTCGGACACCAATGAATGCCGTGATTGGGATGACAGGGTTGTTGCTGGATACACCATTGACCGAGCAACAGCGGGACTTTGTGGAAACGATCCGCAGCAGTGGCGACGCCCTCCTGACCATTATTAATGACATTCTGGACTTCTCTAAGATTGAGTCAGGCAAGTTAGAGCTAGAGGAGCAACCATTCCAACTACGCACCTGCATTGAAGAGTGCCTGGATCTGCTTGCTGCCAGAGCTTCGGAGAAAAATTTAGAGCTAGCGTACTGGATTGATCCAGAAGTGCCTCAGTACTTGGTCGGCGACATCACCCGTATTCGGCAGATCTTGGTTAATTTGCTGAGTAACGCAGTCAAGTTTACTCACGCTGGAGAAGTCGTGGTTTCAGTTAAGGCGGGGGTAGCCACCCATTCACGATTGCAGCGGATTGATCGGCGACAGACACCAAAAGACAGCAGCAAAAAATATGAGATCTGCTTTGCGGTCAAAGATACAGGCATTGGTATTCCACCCGATCGCCTCGATCGTTTGTTTAAATCCTTCAGCCAAGCGGACTCTTCTACCACGCGCCAATATGGTGGAACTGGGCTAGGTCTCGTGATCAGTCAACGGCTCACCCAGATGATGGGGGGGCGCATGTGGGTAGAAACTCAGTTAAATCAAGGTTCAACATTCTATTTCACCTTTTTAGCCCAAGCCGTACCAGAGCTAGTTCCCAGCCAAGTGGCATCCGCTCCAGATCAGTTGGCTGGCAAGCGATTGCTGATTGTGGATGACAACGCGACCAATCGCCAGATTTTGTCCTTGCAAGCGCAGTCTTGGGAGATGTTGCCTGAGACAGTTGAGTCTGGAGCGGCCACGCTCGATCGCCTACGGCAAGAAGTATTTGATCTAGTCATTCTAGATATGCAGATGCCAGAGATGGATGGGGTCACGTTGGCAGGAGAAATTCGCAAGCTACCCGGATGCCAATACTTACCGTTGGTGATGCTTACATCTTTGGGTCGCCCAGAAGGTAATGCTCAGACGATCGCTGCCAAGTTTGCTGCCTTTTTAACAAAGCCAGTAAAACAAACACAGCTTTACAATGCGCTTTTGCAAGTGATGGGAGCCCAACCGATTCCGATTAGCGGTACTCAGCCAACTCCTACTTTTGATCGAGGCTTAGGCGATCGCCATCCCCTCCGCCTCCTACTGGCTGAGGACAATGTAGTTAACCAGAAAGTAGCCTTACGTCTGCTCGAAAAAATGGGTTACCGCGCCGATGTCGCTGGCAATGGCTTGGAAGTGCTAGACGCGCTGCATCGTCAAACCTATGATGTCGTGCTGATGGATGTGCAAATGCCCGAAATGGATGGTTTGATGGCGACTCGGCATATCTGTCGATTATGGTCACCGAGCCAGCGACCGCGACTAGTCGCCATGACCGCTAATGCTATGCAGGGCGATCGCGAAGCCTGTCTCCGGGCAGGAATGGACGACTATATCACTAAACCGATTCGGACCGAAGAATTAATTCAGGCGTTACTCCGCTGTCCACCTCAGGCAGGCTTAGAAACACATGAGTCAACCGTAGAATCTACAGTCGTGATCGACCCAAAAGCCCTAGAGGAACTCCGCGAATTGGGCGGAGAAGAAGCAGAAGCCTTGTTGCAAGAGGTGATCGACACTTACTTGGAAGATACTCCAAAACTCTTGCAAGCGATCGCCTCCGCCTGGACTATCCAAGACACCACAGCCTTTAAGCATGCCCTCCACACCCTCAAAATCACCAGCACTACTTTAGGTGCCATCACGCTCTGTCAGATTTGCCAAACCATAGAATCTCTGAATCCAGAGGTAGCGATCGCGATTCAGAATGAATGGTTGGCGCAGTTGGAGGCAGAATACCAGAAAGTAGAAGTAGCTTTGCAAGCAGAACGGCAACAAGTGCGAGCCTGAGCAGGCAAATGATCGGGTACATGATCAGGCACAATAGTTGGTCTGGGTTTTGGGCTTAATTTTCGTGCCTTATCGCTACCTTCTGTTCTACAAGCCGTACGACGTATTAACGCAATTTACAGACAATAGCTCTGTAGCGCCTCGGTCAACGCTAAAAGATTACATTCCAGTGCCAGAGATTTATCCGGTAGGCCGATTGGATCGAGACAGCGAGGGCTTGTTGTTACTCACCAACCACGGTCAACTCCAGCACCGCTTAAGCGATCCACAGTTTCAGCACCCCCGGACTTACTGGGTACAGGTAGAGCGAGTTCCCGATGCAGCGGCTCTGGCCCAGTTGCGCCAAGGTGTCGTGATTCAAGGCTATCGTACACGTCCGGCTCAGGTGCAATTGCTACCTACAGAACCTACTTTGCCGCCTCGCGAGCCACCCATTCGGTTTCGTAAAAATGTGCCAACCGCTTGGTTGGAAATCACTTTAACCGAGGGAAAAAATCGCCAAGTGCGGCGCATGACTGCTGCTGTTGGATATCCAACTTTACGCTTAGTACGAGTCGCGATCGCCCATCTCCAATTAGTAGGGCTAGAGCCAGGCCAATGGCGGGATCTGACTCCACCAGAGCAAGCGAGCTTACAACAGCTTTGCTTTCCTCGATCAAAACTTAATTAACTGCAAACCAAGGTCGGCAGTTGAATAGATACAATAGGGTATCCGTGAAAATATCGTTAAACTGTTTTATAAAAACTCAGGTCTTGGACTTGCTGTTCCGGGATTTCGGCATACTGATATGACTGACAACCACAACTTGTGAACCTGATTAGCCGACTGAGTGGCTGGTGTGAGCTCTGTCGCCCTAATCTTGCATCCTCATTCAGTCTGCACCTCATCTGTTAGTTGACCTAATGACTTCTAATCAACAACCGCGTTGGTACCAGTTTTTGGCTAAATCCGCCGCTTCAGATGAGTTGCCACCGCCGAACTTAGGTGATAAGTATCAGGTATTTTCAACCAGTTCACACCTGACTCGCGGGGAAGGGCAGCCATATCGTTCGTTCTACCAACAAAGCAGCTCGATTCAGCTTAATTTAGATGCCACAGGCACAATTGCAACGGTGAACCTGCTGGGAGCAGCATGTCTGGGTTACAGCGTGCAGGAGCTAATCGGCAACTCAGTTTTTACTTTGTTCCATCCGGACGACCGAGATTTCCTCCGAATAAAGTTAAATGAGTACTTACAAAATGTCATATCTCTGCAAGCAGGGGCAAAGACAGAAATGACTCAGTGTCAATACTGGGAATTGCGCCAGGTTTGTAAGGATGGCAGGGTGATATGGGTGAAAGCTTTTGTGCAACCAGACGCTTTTATGCAACCAAGCCTTGAACCAACCACTAACCTCAACGATAGCTGCCCTAGCAATTCACCCGTAACGACAGTACGGCTATTGTGTGAAGACATTACTGAGTGGAAGCAAGCAGAGGCAGGACTTCAGCAAGAGCGCAACTTCGTGGCGGCTGTGCTTGATACTGTCGTTAACTTAATTGTGGTTTTAGATCCTCAGGGACGTATCGTTCGCTTCAATCGTGCCTGTGAGCAAATGACTGGATACACGTTTGCAGAAGTCAAAGGCATTCCTTTCTGGGATGTTCTGCTTTTGCCAGAGGAGATTGCAGGTGTCAAAGCTGCATTTAGCCAATTACGGTCAGGATTATTTCCCAACGAGTATGAAAACTATTGGATCACAAAAGCAGGCTCCGCTCGCTTAATTGCTTGGTCTAACACAGCTATTGTAGGTAAAGAAGGCAAAGTCGAATACGTCGTTGGTACTGGCCTGGATATTACAGAGCGGCGACAGACAGAATTGGCATTGCAGCGCTCGCAGCAGCAGCAATACCAACACCTCGTGGACTCAGTCGAAGGGATTGTCTGGGAAGGCGAGGCCGAGAGTCTCCAGTTCTCCTTTGTCAGCCCTAAAGCTGAGCGAATTTTGGGCTATCCGCTGGCTGAGTGGCTGAGCGATTCGCAATTTTGGCTCCATCACATTCATCCAGACGATCGCGCTTGGGTAATGGCAACTTGCCAACGAGAAACCCAAGCTCGACGCAACCACACGATGGAATACCGCATGATTGCTCAGGATGGCCGAGTCATCTGGTTTCGAGACATGATCACGGTCGTACCTGATGCTCAGCCTATGAAGTTGCGGGGCGTCATGCTCGATATTACTGAGCGGCGTCAAGCAGAAATTGCGCTGCAAATGAGCGAAGCCCGCTATCGAGCCGTAGTTGAGCAAGCAGCAGAAGGAATTTTCTTAGTCGATGTAGAAACCAAACGGTTGTTAGAAACCAACGCTGCTTGCCAAAGCTTATTGGGTTATAGCGCTGAGGAGCTATCAACCTTGACACTCTACGATGTGGTGGCTCACGATCGCGCGGACATTGAGCGAAATATTCAACACATTCTGGCTCAGAAGCGGTATTTCATCGGGGAGCGCCAATATCGTCGCAAGGATGGCTCGTTGATTGAAGTGGAAGTGAGTGCCCATGTCGTCAGCAACCACTACTGGTCATTTTTGTGTGTGGTTGTTCATGATGTTACAGCTTATAAGCAAGCAGGGGCAGCCTTAGAGCAATCCTTGGCGTTGCTACGTGCCACCTTGGAGTCTACTGCCGACGGGATCATGGCCATTGGCGCAGATTGTCAAGTGCTGTGTGCCAACCGCAAACTGGTGGAAATGTGGGGAATTTCAGATGAATTGATGGCTGCTTCGCGGGGTGAGGAGCGCTTGCAATTCTTGGCCGCTCAAATGAAAGACCCCAATGTCTTCTTAAAAAAGATCCAAGCCTTACAAACGCAACCTGAAGCGGAAGTGAATGACCTGATTGAATTTCAGGATGGCAGAGTAGTTGAGCGCTACTCTAAACCACAGCGCTTAGGCAACCAGATTGTCGGTCGAGTTTGGAGCTTCCGGGACATTACTCAGCGCCAACAAGCAGAAGCAGCCTTAGCTCAGAGTGAGGCTAAGTGGCGATCGCTGATTCAAAACAGTTCTGACATCATTGCCATTCTGGAAGCTGATGGCACGGTGCGCTACCAGAGCCCAGCGGTGGAGCGAATTATGGGCCACTCGCCTCAGGAATTAGTGGGCAGGAATGCTCTAGAACTGATTCACCCCGAAGATGTCGAACATGTAGCACAAGCCTTTCAAGATTTAGTTGCAGGCATATTGCCTTCGCTTTCGATTGAGTTTCGTTTTCAGCACAAAGATGAAACTTGGCGCTTTATCCAATCCACAGGGACCAATTTGCTCGCTGATCCCTCAGTTTTGGGAATTGTTACCAACTCACGGGACATCACTGAGCGGAAACGAGCTGAGCGGGCTTTGCAGAAGCAAACAGAGCGAGAACGGCTCATGCGCTTCATTGCCCAACGCATTCATCAGTCACTGGATCTAGCAGAAATTCTCGATACGACCGTGGCAGAAGTGCGGCAATTTCTCCAGACCGACCGAGCCATTATTTTTCGGTTTAACCCGGATGGTAGTGGATGCGTGAGTGTGGAATCCGTCACAGAGGGTTGCCAACCTATCCTCGGTCGGGTGATTCACGATCGCTGTTTTACTCCACCTAGTGGCCCTGCCCCCTATCCTCGAATCAGAGCCATTGCCGATCTAGATGCTGCCGAGGTTGACCCTTGCTATGTGCAGATGTTGGCGGCTCTGCAAGTAAAAGCCAGCTTGGTCGTGCCCATCATGCAGGGAGACCAGTTGTGGGGCTTGTTAATTGCTCATCACTGTATTGCGCCTCGGCAGTGGTTGCCTCAAGAAGTAAATTTCCTAGAAGAGTTAGCGACTCAAGTGGCGATCGCCATCCAGCAATCGGAACTCTACCAGCAAGTGCAACGGCTCAACTCGGCTCTAGAGTCTCAAGTGATGGAGCGTACCGCCCAATTGCAGCAAGCGCTCAACTTTGAGGCCATGCTGAAGCGAATTACAGATAAGGTGCGCGATAGCCTGGACGAAAGCCAGATCTTGCAAACTGCGGTGCAAGAACTAGCGCTAGTGTTGCAAGTCGCCTGCTGCGATACCGCCCTCTACGACGCTAACTATACAACCTCCACGATCTGCTATGAGTACACCACCTCGCTCCCTGCATCTTGGGGACGAGTGTTAAAAATGACAGATTTTCCCGAACTCTACAGCCAACTCCTGCAAGGACAACATTTTCAATTTTGCGAAATCGTACCGAATCCTTGCCGAGATCGAGTATCGATGTTGGCTTGCCCCATTTTGGATGACCAAGGCGCGATCGGGGATCTATGGCTGTTCCGAGATAGAGAGGCAGCCTTTAGTGAGTTAGAGATTCGCTTGGTGCAGCAAGTGACGAATCAATGCGCGATCGCCATCCGTCAAGCCCGACTCTATCAAGAAGCTCAGGCGCAAGTGCGAGAGCTAGAAAAGCTAAATCGGCTCAAAGACGACTTTCTCAGCACCGTTTCTCATGAGTTGAGAACTCCCGTTTGCAACATCAAAATGGCAATTCAGATGTTGGAGCTGAGCCTGAATCGTGAAAACTGTCTGAACTCAGCCTCTGGTAAAACCGCTCGTTACTTGCAGGTCTTGCAGGATGAGTGCAATCGAGAGATTAGCTTAGTTAATGACCTGCTGGATTTGCAGCGCTTGGAGGTGGGCAGTCAACCCTTAACTTTAGAAATTGTGCAGCTTCAAGAGTGGATTCAGGGAGCCGCCCAACCCTTTTATGACCGAGCTCGAGGGCGAGAGCAACGCTTACGGCTAGAATTACCCACTCGTCTACCCCCCATTCTTTCTCACTCCTCCAGCCTCACCCGGATTCTGGCAGAACTGTTGAACAATGCCTGTAAGTACACCCCACCCGGTGAAGAAATTGTCGTTTCTGCTCATCCAGCGTCGGGGCGGATACAGCTCAAGGTGACTAACTTTGGGGTCGAAATTCCTGCGGCGGAGTTACCTCACATTTTTGAGAAGTTCTACCGGGTGCCCAGCACAGATCCCTGGAAGCAAGGCGGAACAGGTTTAGGGCTGGCTTTAGTCCAAAAACTTACCGAATATTTGGGAGGCAGCATTGAGGTAGAGAGTGCGGCAAGACAAACCTGCTTCACTGTAGAACTGCCTCTCACTCCTAACGACATCAGTTCAAGATAAGACCCAACAAAAATTTTGCCGTGGTTCATAATCGAGGGAGAAGCAGAGGTGGCTTGAACCAGAGTCACTACAATTGACGCAGCAGGAGGTCAGCATGGGTTTGGGTATGTTGGTGAAAGGCCAATGGATGACAGAGCGGGAGCAAGAAGATACGCAAGGCCGCTTCTTACGGCCCTCCACAACGTTCCGCCACCAAATTACCGCCGATGGTTCGAGTGGATTTAAGGCCGAACCCGATCGCTATCATCTCTATGTTTGTTGGGCTTGTCCTTGGGCGCACCGCACTGCTATTATGCGCCAATTGAAAGGCTTAGAGTCTGTGATCACTCTCTCCGCTGTTGATCCTGTGATGGGAGAAGAAGGTTGGTTTTTTTCAGATTATCCTGGCTCTATCCCTGACACGGTGAATCAGACGAAATATTTGCGCGAGATTTATCTCAAGGTAGAACCCGATTACACCGGACGAGTTACAGTGCCTGTGTTGTGGGATAAGCAGACCAACGCTATCGTCAATAACGAGTCTCGCGAAATCATTCGCATGTTGGATACAGAGTTTGGCGCGATCGCCCAAAAAGAGACAAGCTTCTATCCCGAAGATCTGCGATCGCAAATTGACCAAACCATTGATGCTATTTACCAACCAATTAACAACGGGGTGTATCGAGCCGGGTTTGCCACTCAACAGTCAGCCTACGAAGAAGCCGTTACCGAGTTGTTTGACGCGCTCGATCATTGGGAGCAAGTATTGAGCCAGCAACGATATCTCTGCGGCGATCGCCTGACGGAAGCGGATATTTGTATGTTCACCACGCTGCTGCGGTTTGATGCTGTTTACTATAGCCATTTCAAATGCAATCTGCGTCGAATCGTAGACTATCCCAATCTGTGGAACTACCTCAAAGATATTTATCAGCATCCAGAAGTCAAACCCACTTGCTACCTAGACCACATCAAGCTGCACTACTACAAAAGCCATCCCAAAGTGAATCCTACAGGCATCGTTCCGAAAGGCCCAATTATTGATTTTGATGCCCCCCACGATCGCACTCGTTTTTCCTAGGGAGAAGTTCCAGAGGTCCGTAGGGGTTTAGCATTGGGGCATAAATGGAGATACCAAAAACATAAGAGCTTGCTCCAAATGCTAAACCTTTCAAGGTAGAGCGTGGCTAGTTGGCGGCATGAACGTTGCACGGGGCATAGCATTCAGATCAAAATTTAGGACTAACGTTGTACTTTGATGGCTGAATGCTATGTCCCTACGGGTTGTTAGAAGCGAGGAACCTAGCCCCTAAACTTGCTGCTACTTCTGAGCGATGTCAATGGGTTCGAGGGTGGAGAACTGCACTAAGGGTTCGCGAGCCACACGATTAAGACCCGCAGATCCCAATAAATTAGCCCAGTCGGCAGCTAAAGCCGCATCTCGAGGATAGGAGCGACGCAACTGAGCCAAGGTGCTCAACGCTTCGTACCAGAACCCCGATTGTTTATACAGAGCAACGCGATCGCGTGGGCTAGCTTGCCGCAACTGCTGCACCAGAGCAGGACTAGGATTCACATGTTTAATCCATCCCATCACAAAGGGATTGCCTGATTTATCAGGTGCCGCTTCATTACAAACTACTGAGAAAAACCAACGATAGTTTTTACCTGCGGTTAGCCCAGATGTGACAACCGCTGGCAGCTTAAAGCTGGCAATGCCTGGTTGTGCAGCCAATCGTAATTTAGTTCTGTACACCTGTTGCTTGTTCTCGTTCTGCAAAACAAATTCAGCCGTTTTAGCAGTCGTCGGCGGAACGTGGAAGAAGAGCGTGGGATATCGATCGGTGGTGAGACTTTTAGTCTGGGCAGCTGGAATCAAAGCCGTAATAGAGTTGCGTCCCAAGCAATCTCCAGGGCGAGAACCGCCGGAAGTGCGACCTCCTGGACCGTCTTTGACCGGAGGTCTAACTGAATTGGCGATCGCTGACATTGGCAGAGCCAACGGTGCGAAGGATGAGATTAGAGCTACACAGAGGGCCGTGTAGGCTGCGTACGATTTTGTCCGATACATAGTGCTCTCCCGGATGACTACATGACAGCAGCGATCTAAATGACGGACAACCTAAAAAATCTCTTCCACTTCTCCAAAGCTTCACAAAATCTTTACAAGAGAGAATTGAAGAATCCGGATTTTTTGCCCAAGAAAGACAAAGTTTTCCGGATGAAGAAATTTGAGCGATCGCTGTTGAGTTCGCTTGGAGCTAGCATTCACTTTTTTGCTGCTTGAATTGACACCCTTTAATAAAGTTGAGCAGCAAATTTGTCAGTGGCTTCTAATAATGCTGTACGAATTCCGGGCTCCATCATTGAGTGTCCCGCGTCCGACACGACAATAAACTCCGCTTCTGGCCAAGCTTGATGCAATTCCCAAGCTGAGATCATCGGGCAAACCACATCATAACGACCTTGCACAATCACCGCCGGGATATGACGAATCTGATCAACATTTTGTAGGAGTTGGTCTTCCGGCTCAAAAAAACCATGATTCACAAAGTAATGACATTCAATCCGGGCAAAGGCATCCGCAAAGTCAGACTCCGCAAATCTCGCTTGCAAATCCGGATCGGGATATAGCTTACTTGTGCTTGCCTCCCACACCGACCAGGCACGAGCTGCCTCTAAACGCACCTGTAGATCTGGACTAGTTAAGCGCCGATGATAAGCCGCAATCAAGTCATGGCGTTCTTCGGGGGGAATGGGTTGCAGATAAGCTTCCCAAGCATCCGGAAAGATATAGCTGGCTCCCTCTTGGTAAAACCATTGCAACTCTTTTTGGCGCAGCATAAAGATACCGCGCAAAATTAGACCCAGACAGCGTTCTGGATAGGTTTGACTATAAGCTAAGGAGAGCGTACTGCCCCAACTGCCGCCGAAGACAACCCATTGCTCGATGCCTAAATGCGATCGCAGTTTTTCGATATCCTTCACCAGATCCCAGGTGGTATTCTCTCTCAGGTCTGCATGAGGTGTGCTGCGACCACATCCGCGTTGATCAAAGACGACAATTCGCCACTGTGTGGCATCAAAATATTGCCGATAGCGGGCAATACTGCCGCCCCCTGGCCCGCCATGCAGAAATACAACAGGCTTACCTTCTGGGTTCCCAGATTCCTCAAAATACAGGGTATGGAGATCAGAAACTTGTAGACTTCCGGTGCGATAGGGGGCGATCGCGGGATAGAGTTCACGAATTTGAGCGGCCATGAAACTATGCTCTTGCGGGACGTTCCTTAGCGTACGAGCGATCGCCCTCTGACAACAAGCCACCTCAACTGAAGCATCCGATTAAGTGGCTAAATTGCTGTCGCCCCCTTCCAAAATCGTGCCTTCTAGATTCGTGTCTGCCAGATTGGCACCACTGAGGTTGGCTTCTTCTAAAGCAGCCTGATGCAAGTTGGCCTGGTGAAGATCGGCAATCGCTAAGTCTGCGCCACTCAAATCGGCTCCCTCTAAATTCGCGCCACTTAAATTTGCCTGACTGAGCCGCGCATGGCTGAGGTCTGCTTGGACAATATTGGCAACTTTTAGATCAGCCTGACTTAAATTCGCGCCATCTAGAATGGCTCCTTCTAAGGTAGCTCCGTCAAGAATGGCATCTCTCAAATCTGCACCGCTCAGGTCTGCTTGGGTCAAATCTGCGCCGTTGAGGTCTGCGCCACTGAGATCGGCATGGCTGAGGTTAACTCGGCGTAAATTCGCTCCATCCAAAGATGCTCCAGATAGCAACACACCGCTCAGGTCTGCACCTTCTAGTATTGCTTCACTGAGCGCGATCGCACTAAAGTCTCTTTCTCCCGCTGCATATCTCTGCATCAGTTCTTCAGCACTCATGTCTCCCTCCTTTCGCTACATTAGCAAAGGCAACAGCATCCTAGAAAAGATATCCGCACTACCGCAAGTGGTTAATCCACAGGATGTCACACTGCTTGAGCCATTGCTTCCACGCTATGACAACCGAACAACAGAAAAATCAGACCCAAGACACAGCCTTGTCTGTAGGGCCTTGATCGTGTTTAGGTCTAGGCGAGCGTAGCGCCCAACACTTAAATGGGTCATTATGTGAGGTGATTAGCTACATCTCTAGGAAGATGCTAAAAATTTAACCCTTTATCTAGAAGGCAACTGCACTGAAAAATCAGCTTTATTGAGCTAGCGCGTTGAGTCCAAAAGTGTGCGATCGCGACTGAATTCAGAGGCGATCGTCACTTCTGTTTTCAGCAGACTCGCAGGACTCTCCATTCTGATCTGGTCTCCTGAAAGTTCAAGGACTCAGTTGATTTAGTAGGTCTTTAAAGACCCTTATTCCTAGACTAAAGAATACTCAACGAAAGAGATGAGAACTTTAAAGAGCGATCGCCTAGAGTGTGTGTTGAGTGAGATTGGATAGCAGCGATCGCATTATAAAAACTTTGGCATAGAGGTTGCGATCGTGAATCGTTTTTTGATTTATGTACTGAGCCTAAATTTATATGAAAAAACTCTGCCTATTCATTTAATGCCGATTATTGTGCGACCATGCTAAGTGCAAATTCCCAGCCTGAAATTCAGAATGCAAATTAATAATGAATAGATTTTTAGTTTTTTGGGGCTTAGCCAGCCCTGCATGCTTGGGCCTAGTAGCAAGCGTACTCCGATTTTATCAATTGGACTGGTATCCAGCCTATTTTGATATTTGGCGATCGCTTGCAGTTTATCTGGCTTATTGGCTTTTACTGGGAGCTCTACAAGGAGCAATCTTATTCTGGAAGTTCCAAGGGCGACGATTTGCGTATCGATGGTTCTTTATAACTAGTGCAGTTGGCTGCTTCATAATGCTATTGCACGATCTATGCCTGCTCCTGCTTGGTGTTGACACGGGTGGCCAAGGAGTACTTATTTTAATATTTAGCCTACCGTTGTTGGCATTTTTAGGTGGGCTACCATTGGGGTTAGCTCAATTCTTTTTAATCCGAAATCACTATAGAGCCAGTCTCAACCCCAAGCACTTGAAGCTTAGATGGTTTGCCATTAGTTTTTTATCGTGGATAATTGGTTTTGCAGGCATTTTATTCATCTTCTCTGGTACTCGTCTTATGCCTGCGTTGTTTCTGCTCGTTTCTGCTGGAACTGCAATGAAGGGTTGGTTTATTCAGAAGTATTTAAGAGCATAAATGTAGAGCGATCGCCAAAAGATAGATGATGGATGAGTTGAATTGCGATCGCTCAGAGTATGTGTCGAGTAAGGTTAGATTCCAATCGCTCTTTATGTGTGATGAGTGAGATTAGATTACGATCGTATTACGAAAATCGGTAACATCGGCACGAGGTCGCTGCATCGCAATTCCGTTGCACACGAACTGTATAGAGATAGTAGTCGAGTTCTAAAAGTTAATAGCAGCGGATAAACGGGAACGTTAGTTAAAAAGTTAGTTTCTCGCAAAGGTTCCTAACAAGCAAAGAACCCGTTATGCTAAGCAACTTACGTATACCAAAAGAAGTCCGCAGAAAAATAGATGACGAGCTTCAGCCCGGAGAATTTATAAGATGGGTTGATCAGCCTGTGCCTCAATTGATCACAAGCAAAGAACCCGTTATGCTAAGCAACTTACGTATACCAAAAGAAGTCCGCAGAAAAATAGATGACGAGCTTCAGCCCGGAGAATTTATAAGATGGGTTGATCAGCCTGTGCCTCAATTGATCACAGCATCTCTAATCGTGAGTGTTTTGTTTGGTATTCCCTGGACTAGCTTTGCCATATTTTGGATGTGGGGGGCATTGGGGTTTAAACTCCCCGATTTACAAGCAGGTTTACAACCTGAGTATCTGTTTGCTCTTTTCGGTATACCTTTCGTTCTGATTGGTTTTGGAATACTGTCTACTCCCCTATGGACATGGCAAGCAGTACGAAAAACAGTTTACTTGGTTACGGATCAACGGGCTATTTCAATTCAGGGTGGTTGGTCTACTACTATTAGAAGCTATCTGCCTAAGCAATTAACAGATGTATATCGGAAGGAAAGAGCAGATGGAACGGGTGATGTAGTTATTATGATTCGGCACTGGAGAGACAATGATGGAGATCAAAGAACTGAAGAGATAGGATTTCTAGGGGTTCGTAATCCACGAGAAGTTGAAAAAATATTGAAGCAGTTGGCTCAAAATGCTACGTGACAAAACCCATACACTTCGATCGCTGAAAGGAGATCTACTGGAAACGGAAGCATAACTGGGGTGAGTAATGGCCAACATTGGATCACTATGGCTGACTCTATCGAAAATGCTTTGTGACCAACTCTGTGTTTGTGGAAATACTTATGGGCACAATCGAAAGTAGCCTATTAGTTCACGGTTCTTGGGTGGATGGTTCCTGGTACAACGAGGTGATTCTGACGCTGTTGGTAGAAAGCTATGAAGCGATCGCAGGCTGATGACGCCCATGCACACCGACTGCCAAAAAATTATTAGTTTGATGCAGAGGGCATCTGCGGCGGGTGATGGGCAACGTTAGGTAGAAAGTAAATCAGCGATCGCCCCTCTAGCTCCACCGATTTCAAATTGTGAGCCATAAAAAAGTCCCCTCCCCAGCTTTGAGAAAGGCTGAGGGGGAGGACTATGAGAGTTCAATAGCGATCGCCTTATCTAGCGCCTAACTAGAGCATTAGCTAGAAGGCTGAGCGGCTAGTAACTCGGCAGGTAAGCGCTTGAAGGCTAACCGTTCGTTTTCGACATCGACAAAGATGGTGTCGCCAGTTGTGAACTCGCTGCGGAGAATTGCCTTAGCAATTTGGGTTTCTAGTTCCCGTTGGATAGCTCGCTTGAGGGGACGAGCACCATAGACAGGGTCGTATCCTACTTCCGCTAAGAAGTCGAGGGCGCTGTCGGATAACTTGAGAGACATCTTGCGATCGCTCAGGCGTTGCTCTAACCGCTGAACTTGCAGCTTGACGATCTCGCGGAGTTCGCTGCGATCGAGTGGATGGAAGATGATGATCTCATCAATCCGATTGAGGAACTCTGGACGGAAGTTGCTTCGCATTGCATCCAGCACACGGCTCCGCATCTCTTCGTACTGAGAGTTATCTCCTGCCACGTCGAGGATAAACTGGGAGCCAATGTTGCTGGTCATGATGATGATGGTGTTTTTGAAGTCTACCTTGCGACCTTGAGAGTCGGTGACACGGCCATCATCGAGGATTTGCAACATCACGTTAAACACATCCGGATGCGCTTTCTCAATCTCATCAAACAGAATCACCGAATAAGGCCGACGGCGAATCGCTTCCGTGAGTTGACCGCCTTCTTCATAGCCCACATATCCCGGAGGCGCACCGATCAGACGAGACACAGAGTGCTTCTCCATATACTCCGACATATCGATCCGCACCATTGCGTCTTCGGTGTCAAACAGGTAAGAAGCTAGTGCTTTGCCGAGTTCGGTCTTACCGACACCTGTAGGGCCGAGGAAGATAAAGCTAGCAGTTGGGCGGTTGGGGTCAGCCAAACCTGCACGAGAACGTTGAATCGCATCAGCTACGGCTGTCACCGCTTCCTGTTGACCTACCACTCGCTTATGCAGTTCTTCTTCCAATTGGAGAAGCTTTTGCATCTCCGACTCAACCAGCTTATTCAGGGGGATACCCGTCCACTTAGAAATGATCTCCGCGATATCCGCTTCAGTCACTTCCTCACGCAGCAGCGATCGCCCACTGGTTTGAGTATCCGCCAGTTTTGCCTCAATCTCATCCAGTTGTCGTTGCAGCTCGGTCAATTTGCCGTACTTCAGCTCCGCAGCTCGGTTGAGGTCGTACTCACGCTCGGCTTGCTGAACTTCCACATTCACCTGATCGATCTCTTCTTTCAGAGCTTTGCGGCGATCGAGGATCTCCTTTTCTCCTTGCCATTGAGCGTTGAGGCGACTTTGGTTTTCTTTAAGGTCGCCCAGTTCTCTCTCTAGTCGATCTAAGCGATCGCGAGAAGCAATATCGCTCTCTTTTTGCAGCGATAACCGCTCCATCTCCAATTGCAAAATCTTGCGATCGATTTCGTCCAGTTCTTCTGGCTTGGAGGTGCTTTCCATCTTCAGCTTGGCGGCAGCTTCGTCTACCAGGTCGATCGCCTTGTCGGGCAAGAAGCGATCGCTGATGTAGCGTGTGGAAAGTGTAGCCGCAGCTACAAGAGAACTGTCAGAAATTTTGACGTTGTGGTGCGTTTCGTAGCGGTCTTTCAAGCCGCGCAGAATCGAGATGGTATCTTCGACAGTCGGTTGGTCGATGTAGACCTGTTGGAACCGCCGCTCTAGCGCCGCATCTTTTTCGATGTACTTGCGGTACTCATCCAGGGTGGTGGCACCGATACAACGCAGTTCCCCACGAGCCAACATCGGCTTCAACAAGTTACCCGCATCCATTGCGCCTTGGGTCGCCCCTGCACCCACTACAGTGTGGATTTCGTCAATGAAGAGAATGATAGTGCCGTTGGAGTCAGTGACTTCCTTCAGAACCGCTTTGAGACGTTCTTCAAATTCACCTCGGTATTTGGCACCCGCAATCAGAGCACCCATATCCAGAGCAATCAGCTTGCGATCGCGCAATGATTCGGGTACGTCCCCTTTCACAATCCGCTGAGCTAGGCCTTCAGCGATCGCGGTTTTACCCACACCGGGTTCCCCAATTAGGACAGGGTTGTTTTTGGTGCGGCGAGACAAAATCTGAATCGTCCGACGGATTTCGTCGTCTCGACCGATCACAGGGTCGAGCTTGCCTTGACGAGCAAATTCTGTCAGATCACGGCCATATTTAGTTAACGAGTCGTACTTCCCTTCTGGGTTTTGGTCGGTCACTTTCTGGCTTCCTCGAATCTGCTCAATCGTGCTGCGTAGCTTGGCTGTGTCTAGTTTAAATTCTTGGAACAGCGCTTTACCAAAGCGGTCGTCTTGGGTGTAGGCCAAGAGCAAGTGTTCGATCGAAATGAAGTCGTCTTCAAATTCTTTGCGATAGCCTTCAGAGCGATCGAGCAAGGTATCGGCACTACGACCCCAGTACACAGAACCGCTATTGGAAACTTTGGGTTGACGCTTAATAAATTCTTCGGTGCGATCGCGCAACTTCTGCACGCTGATGCCCAGCTTACTGAAGACGCTACTGGCGAGTCCTTCTTGTTCTACCAGTGACTTGAACAAGTGCTCCGTCTCGATTTGCTGCTGCTGGGCTTGCTTGACGACCTCAGGTGTCTGAGCGATCGCTTCCCACGCTTTTTCGGTAAATTGATTGGGATTGGTTGGTTGCATACTGCACGATCCCCCTCTAATCAGTAAATATATACACTCAGCTAGTTACAGTCATTGTAAGCAACTCAGCGTATCCAGCAGGATCGGTGTTTACGTCTTCATATAGGGGTATTACCGTTCCAAGTCTGCAGCAACAAGCCAACCTGGATCACAGCATGACGCTGGCGATCGCGCCTTTAATTAACATTCTGTCCAATCCTATTTTTGGCCTAATAGGTAGAAAATTAACTCCAAGCAACACTGAACAATTCCGTGTAATCAGCTCAATAAGAGCCTTGTGTAGAAAAAGCATCGGCATATTCATCTGATTGGGAAGTAGCCCGATTGTTTTCGGCATATCCGCTCTATAAAAAATTAACCCGGAGTAGGTCAATCTAATTAATAGTTGGATAGCAATGCATTAAGTCTGTTTTGAGTAGCGAACAATCTTCAAGTATTCATTTGGAGTGAGCAATGACTTTTAATCAGGAGCCTAAGCTTGTCAAAATTGTATACATTCTTCCGGAGGATGACGAAAGTGCGGCAGGAGAAGGATTATGGGCGTATGCTCTGGGAGATCAGCTCTATGAGTTACAAAATATTCCTGTCTGTGCTAGACATCTGAATGTAGAAGACATTGTTCGATGTGAGGAATTACCGGGCGAGCGTCCGCTGATTAAGGAGTTAGTGAGACGAAGTGGCAATCAAACTCTTCGTGTCATTTTTAGTGATGAAGCACCAGAGGATGACTGTGTTGATATCATTATTGAATTGAGGCAACGGGGTATCCAGTACGAGAAACCTGCCTTCAAATGCTATATGTTCAATATACCCCCCGATAGTGACTACGAATGGGCGAGAGACTTCTTGCGAGCTAAAGAAGAAGAAGGCTTACTCTGTTTCGACGAGTAGGCGGAAGACCTATCTGCCGACGAGTAGCTGGCGGTCGTTTGGTAATAATAGATGTTGGTGCTTTCCTCTGTGTTGTATCCCGCAGTCCATGATGGAAACACATTTTTGTACCAAGCAACCGCTGTGCATTTGGAGGAGTAGAAGAGGTTGTGGCAGTTAATAACGGACTAGTTATTACGCTTTTTATTCTGGTTGTAACCAGCTTAGCGATCGCCTATGTATTTGGGGTGAAGGCTCAACGTCTTCCCTTCTCAGCAGAAATTGGATTTAGTGAACAGCAAGTGTCATTTCTGAGGTGGTGGGTCAAGTTAGCCTTAGTGGTTGGGGTTTTATTGCCGATCGCCTTATGTGTTCAGTCCTGGGGACAACCCGCCTCCCTGATGTTCTGGGGGAGTTATTTACTGGTCGTTGCGGTGCAGTTAATCTCTGAGCGTGTGTTTAGCCAGTGGCTAGTTCCGAGTGTTGTAGTGCCCATTGGCTTTTGTTACACTGCTTTTCGGTTATGGCAATTAATGAATGGAGTCACCCAGCTATCCTTATCTCGTTTGGCCTGGGTTGGCTTCGGTAGCATTGCCCTGTTTTGGACTGCCAACCTGGTGATGTTGATGGCGATCGCAATTCCAACAATTTACAAAAGACAGAGCCTGCAAGAATAGAATGCTTGGCTCAGGAAATGAGGTCTACGTTTTGGATTAGTCTAGTTGGGGTTGCGATCGCGCAATCACAATTAAGTTGTCTCCGAGTTTGAGCGCTTCGGTTTTGGGAGGATTTACCAAAGTCTTGCGTCGTCCCTCTACCTTTTGTTCTACTGCCACTAGAATGGCATCAAACTCATCTTTTAATCGTTCTGATGCGGCCCAAAAGGTCATTCCTCGCCAGGATTCTGGAGCTGAGATTTTATAGATTTGGTTGCCGATCTGTACGGTTAACAGCTCAGACATCATATCCACCGAGCCTTTGTTACGGGCGGATGTAGCGATCAGGTGACTCGCCAGTTCATCGGCTACAATCACATCTTCCACGCCTGCAACTCGCAGTTGCACACTGTTTTTGCGATCGAGCAGTTGAGCACAGGTGTAGATCCCTGGTTGCAATTTCTCGATTGTCAATGCTGCCAATACCGTCCGGGCATCTCGGTCTTGGTCACTGCGGGGATGGGTGGCATCGGCCAGCAGGATGGCGCGGGAGGCATGATAAATCCCCACATTTTCCAAGACATCAATGGTGGTGTAGTCGCCCACATAAAAATGAATGAGGGAGCGATCGATGCGTTTGAGATCTCGTTCTGGTGTTTCACCGAATTCCGCCACCACTACGATTGGTCGGTGGCGCATGGCTGGATCAGCTTGCAGTTCCTCAATCAGCAAAGAACCACTACGATTCCAGCCACAAATCACGATATGCTTTCGCAGTTCATCGAGTTCCAAGTATTTTGCCTCTATCACGTTTCTCAAGCGCTGCACCATAACGGCTGAGATTACACCTGTAAGCACCGCAAACAGCGTTAACCCGCCAATCATCACGATTAGAGTCACCAAACGCCCAGCATTAGTGGTTGGTTCTCCGCCAATCGGTTCTCCCGAAACCAAGGTGAAGAAACTCCACCAAAGTGCATCTTCCAAGGAATTAAAGGCTGGGTTTTGGTTCCCCTCCAGCAGATAGATCGCCAGTGCCCCAACCAGCACAATTAGCCCTACGATGCTCAGCAGACCCAGTTGTGCTCCTAAGCTCACATTTGATCTGGCTGAGAGACGGTACAAGTTGCGGTTTACGAGAATGCCAACTCGTAGCAAACGTAGCAGCCGTAAGAGGCGTAGGATTCGCAGAGTTGGCGGAAAGGGAATCACTGCAATGATGTCGAGCCAGTAGTTGCGCCAGAAGCGTTGCTTGTTGCGGGCAATGTAGTAGCGAATCGCCAGCTCAACAATAAAAACCAGCGTGAGCAGCTCTTCTAAATAACGTACTAGATGGTACTTAGGCCCTGGATCTTCTACGACAATCCCAGCCACTATCAACAGCACGGAGAGCAAAATCAGCAACGCCAAGCCGATTTCCGTTTGGGGAGCGTGGATAAAGCGATCGAGACGGGATTTAAAACTCCGTGGCGGCATGTTGGCGGGTTGGAATAGTTAGATTTAGTGAAAAATTAAACTGAGACGACGCTGAGCTTCGGTTAAGGCTGTTTCGGGGGTACCCTTCCCTAGTAAAACCGCTTCGATCGCCCGCCCTAACTGTTCAGAGACGCGATTGTACCCGAAAAAAATTGGTCGCGATCGCCCGTAGGGAGCTTGTTCTAAGAATACGCTGACCGCAGGCTGTTGCGAGACAAACTGTTGATAGGTAGGATTTTGCCGAGCCTTGAGATTGGTGGGTAAATAGCCTGTTCCTAAAGCCCATTGCGTTTGAAATTCCTCGCTCAACACATATTCCGCAAACGTCAACGCAGCTTGTTCTCGCTCTGGGGTGCTTTTGAAGAAAAACAGATTCTCCCCACCACTCGCCGTAGCCCGTCTAGCCTCCGTGGGAATGGGAATTACGCCAAAATCAACTCCAGTGGCTTGCAGTTGTCCTAGTGTCCAAGGGCCAGAGAGTTGCATCGCGACTTTGCCTGCGAGAAAACCATCGAGTTCATAACCGCGTTCGGGTAGGGATAGAACCGCAGAACCGTCATCTAGCAAGTCACGCCAGAGTTGCAGAGCCGCGATCGCGCCTGAGTTTGCCAGATTCACCGTTGCAGGATTGGCTTGGCCTGCCTCAGTGAGCTCTCCCCCGCCACTCCACATAAACGGCAACCAGTTAAATACGGTCCACTCACCTTTGCCCAGAGGGAGCAGAATGCCATGTTGGTCTAAACGGCGATCGCCATCGGTATCACGGGTTAAAGTCTGCGCTACCTGCCGCAACTCTTCCCATGTTTGAGGTAGCTTAGTAATACCAGCGGCTTGAAACAAACTGGGGCGATAGAAGATGCCGACATTGTTGGTGCCAAAGGGAATCGACCAGAGATGGTTTTCTAGTTCCATCGTTTCAAATAAAGTAGGCGCAATTTGCTCGCGCAGAGGAGACTGATCCAACCACTGCTCTAGAGGCCGAATTGCATCCAACTCCACCAACTGCCCAGTAATCATCGGTGCAAACCAGAGCATGTCAGGCGCTGAATTCCCTACCACAGCCGCAAGGATTTTGGGCATCTGCTCATCTGGTTGCCCGACATAAATCGAATCAACCTGGATATCCATGTGAGTTTGATTAAAGCGATCGACTAATTTCTGCAACACATCACGGTTGGGAGGGGGATTCACGCCTTGCCACAGCGTCAGATGTGTCACCTGAGGAGAGGTAGGAGCGGCGATCGCAGGTGTAGGTTTCCAGTCAAACCACCCCAATACACTCAGCACTAGGAGCACAATCACGACGGCATTTCTCATCCATGCCAATTGCCAGCATTCCCGTAAGCACTGCCTCCACACTCTACCCATAGCTTTTTGATGTTGCGATCGCTCAACCTAACTAATGTAGTGGATGCAAAGCCTCTGCTAACATCGATGCTAGTCAATTCAATTGCAGTTTTAACGGTTTCAGTCTGACCTCACCTTTATGGCAGGACATAGTAAGTGGGCCAATATCAAGCGCCAAAAAGCCAGAGTCGATGCAGTGAAAGGCAAAGTCTTCACTAAAATCTCGCGAGAGATTATTGTAGCAGCCCGAAGCGGCGTGCCTGACCCCAACGGTAATTTCCAGCTCCGTACCGCGATCGAGAAAGCCAAAGCCGCCGGAATCCCCAACGACAACATTGACCGGGCGATCGCCAAAGGAGCAGGCAAACTCGGCCCTGACAATGCTGCCCTAGAAGCCATTCGCTACGAAGGCTATGGCCCTGGTGGTGTGGCAGTGCTGATCGAAGCCTTGACCGATAACCGCAACCGCACCGCTGCTGATATGCGCGAAGCCTTCAGTAAAAACGGCGGCAACCTAGGTGAAACCGGATGTGTCAGTTGGATGTTTGACCAAAAAGGGGTAGTCACCATTACTGCTGCCCCCGCTGAGGAAGGACGGAAACGTAATCGCAACGCCACCAGTAGCCAAATTGATGAAGATGCCTTGCTAGAAGCCTCCCTAGAAGGTGGAGCCGAATTCTACGAGCTGACCCAGGTCGATGAAGCAGAAGGTGCAGAAGTATTCACTGAAGTCGCCAACTTGGAAAACCTCAGTCAAGTCCTTAAAGACAAGGGCTACCACGTTCAACAAGCCGAACTGCGCTGGATTCCCAACAACACAATGGAAGTCACTGACCCCGACCAAGCGCGATCGCTCCTGAAACTCATGGATGCCCTGGAAGACTCCGACGATGTCCAAAACGTCACCGCCAACTTCGAGATGGCAGAGGATTTGATGTCAGTAACGATGGCTTGAGGAACCTCTCCCCCAGCCCCTTTCCTATAAGGAAAGGGGAGATAAGACAATCTCGAACCTCCAACCATCCAATTCGTCTGGAGGGGGTCTGGGGGACGCAGCCGTCCCTCAGCGGGAGTTTGAGGGCAGGTGCCCTCAAGTCTTGGTTTTCAATAAACTAAAACTTAAAACTCCAAGCCGCAGCCGCTACACATCCCCAACCAATCAAAAACGCCACACCACCAAGGGGAGTAATCGCGCCCAGCCACTTCACCCCAGAAAGACTCAACGCATACAAACTGCCCGAAAACAGCATAATCCCCACCAAAAACGCATATCCCGCTGTATTCAACAAAGTAGAGGGGAGCGCCACCTGAGTCAGCAACACTGCCACCAACAACAAAGCTAAGGCGTGATACATCTGATAACGCGAAGCAGTTTCAAAAATCTCTAAAGCCCGATCGCTCAGCTTATCTCGCAAAGCATGAGAAGCAAACGCCCCAGCCGCCACCGCTAAACCTGCCAAAATTGCCGCGATCGCCAAAAAAATGCGAACCATGCCCATCCTCTCAAACACATCTACGCTTCATGCTAGCGAGCCTAGCTCACTGAAGCGATCGCTAGTTCTCGGAGTTGAGTGGAGCTGAGGCAGGCTCGAACAAATTCACGGCTTTCAGGTCAAACTCATAAGCAATACTGCCGCGATCGGTGACATCAAACGTAGCGCCAAATTCTCTCGCTTTGGCATCTAAATACTGTTTCGCATCCGCTCCAGAGAGTTTGGCTTCCATTGCCAACTCCAGAACAGTGACAGAACCATTGCCTTGCTTGAGTAGCTGATAAAAGATGCCCTGTAGTCGATCGCGCTGTTCTTTTTCTCGTTGGCGATAAAGACCGTAAGCTAACCAAACACCCCAGGCAGTGACGGGGATGCCACCTACCAAACAACCGATCGCCTGATCTCTGTCTTCCTGAGAAGCATTTTTGTCAGGCAGCACCGAGATAGGGACGATCAGAAACAAAAATCCCCAAGTGAGCAGAAACCCTGAAGCTAATTTCCTGAGCAGTTTCATGTCAATGCGCTGCCCTCATCCCATGCATCAAAACTATAGGTGATCGGCTAAAACGTGAAGCGATAGGTAATGTCTCCCTGTTCGTTGACATCATAACTGGCGTTAAATTCTTTAGCTTTTTCTTCCAAATACTGCTTGGCTTCAGCACCCGATAAATCTGCTTCTTTGGCAAATCGCAGAACTGTAATTTTGCCACCATTGGCTTCTACGAGCTGATAGAAAGCATCTTGCAGGCGATCGCGCTTTTCGGCTCGACTCTTTTGAGTTAGATCCCAGACAAACCAACTGCCTAAACCCAAGCTAGGGAGGCCAAAGAGAACTAGGATAGCAGCTGAGCCTTCCTTACTATCGGCAGTGGAATTTTTGTTGAGGAGGTCGGCGGTTGCCAGAATAACGATTGCTAAACCAAAGGGCAGCAAAATACCAGCAGCAATTTTTTTAACCAGCTTCATAGTTTTGATTGGGCGATCGAGCTAGCCGAGATTCTAGCCTGTCGCGATCGCCCTTGCCTGTGACTTTATCGAATTTTGAAGCTTATTTTTTCACGGCTTCCAAGAGGCGGGAGAAGTAGAAGCGGGTTTTGGTCATGGCATTGCGCTCAATTTTCCAGCCATTGGCTTCCAGGATTTTCACTACGTCTGCTTCTCGGTGCAGGTAGGCGCGAGTGGCTTTGCTGGGGCCAGGAAAAAAGTCGCCAATTTTCTTGAGTAGGCTGTAGGCGAGGGTCTTGGGGGCAAAGCTGAGAATCAACCGCGATTCTGCCAGGGAACTCAGATGCGCGATCATATCAGCGGCTTTGTCTTGTGGATAGTGGATCAACACGTCTAGGCAAATGACGGTGTGATAGCTGCCACTGAGGCTTTCGAGGTCTTGAACACTAAAGGTAGGGTTAGTGCCTTGGCCGAGTTCGGTGGCAGCGCGCTCTTTAGCTTCTTCGACCATTTTTTCGGAGATGTCGCTGCTGAAGACTTTAGCGCCTGCTTCTGCTAGAGGGATGCTGAGGCTACCGACTCCACAGCCTGCGTCGCATACGGTGATTTGGGAAAGGTTGTCGTCGGCTTTGAGCCAGCCCAAGACGTGATCAATGGTCTGTTGATGCCCAATGCGAATGTCGAGCTGGACTTTGTTAACTTCTCCATCGCCGTAAATGCGTCGCCAGCGGTCAAATCCGGTTGCGTTGAAGTACTCACGGACTACGGTTTTATCATCCACCACGTTCATAAATTTGGTTCTATTTACTGGGTTTCAACAGACTACAGTTCTCAATCCTATGATGATTTGTTCTTAGCGCGATAGTTTTGGTAGGGCGATCGCGGGTCTCTGATGCTCTTGGTGACACTTGGTGAATCCGAGCCTTGAGGGCACCTGCCCTCAAACTCCCGCTGAGGGACGGCTGCGTCCCCCAGTCCCCCTCCAGACGAGTTGGCCTGTTAGGGTTTCGAAATTGTGTTTTCTCTCTTCATCTCCCCTTCCCTGCGAGGGAAGGGGCTGGGGGTTAGGTCTCTACTCGCTGCCACACTAAATTTTGAGATTCAGAATCGAATGACCAGCGCAGTAAATTTCTAGCGAGCTGGCCTTGGTAGGGACAATGCTCTCCTGCTGATTCTTGCCACAAACCGATCGCACGTCTGGGTGCGGTGGTGGCTAGGGCGATCGCTTGTTCTACACTGCAAATGCCCCATTTCACCAAATTTTGTACGCCAACTAACAAGGGCAAGGTTGTTCCAGATAGGGTGCCATCTAGAAGTCTTGCAGTGCCGTGCTTTACCTCGATTTTGCGCGTGTCCCAGGGGTAAATGCCATCCGGTAGACCCAGGGGAGCTAAGGCATCACTCACCAAAAACAGCCCTTGGTCGTAGTGGCTAGCTCTTAGCAGGAGGTCAAGCATGATGGGAGAGACATGTTGGCCGTCGGCGATGAAGCCGCATTGTACTTGTGGGTTGGCGATCGCAGCTCCTAGCAGTCCGGGTTCGCGGTGGTGCAGGCTGGGCATGGCGTTGAAGGCGTGGGTGACCATTGTGGCTCCCTGGGCAAAGGCTTGTTGCGCTTGGACAACGGTGGCTTGGGAGTGACCGAGGCTGATGGTGATGCCGAGGGAGCGCAGGTAGGCGATTGCGTCTCCGGTGGGGTCAAGTTCGGGGGCGAGGGTGATAACTTTGACGATGGGGGAGTGGTCACCTAACACTCGCTTCCCTTGCTCGATGGTGAGGGGCAGCAGGTATTCGGAAGGGTGGGCACCACGTTTTTCAGGGTTGAGGAATGGGCCTTCTAGATGGACACCCAGGATTTGGGCGGCTTTCGTTTGAGAAGGTTGGATCTGCTCGACGAATTGGGCGATGGTGTCGAGCGATCGCTGAATGTTCTCTACAGAGGTGGTGACGATGGTGGGGAGAAAACCGTCTACGCCCTGCTGCCAAAGAAACTGGCAAATTTCAGCGAGTTTGTCGAAATGCTCTGGGGCAAGGTCTGGAAAGGCTAACCCCAAGGCTCCGTTAATTTGCAGGTCAACTCCACCGAGGGAAATCCAGTCTTCGCCTGCATCTAGCAAGGGTTCATGAATGGGGATGATGCCTGCTACGGACTGCCCCATTGGTTCGACTCGTTGAATAATGCCGTCTTCGATGTGAATATGTTGGATTCCTAGGTGACCAGGCACCCGCGCCTTGATAATATCCATGTGCTGGATTGAGAGTTGCAATACTGAAACCGCAAGTTCTAACTTAATCCAAAATCCTAAATCTCAAATCCAAAATCTCAATGACTCAACCTTTAGTTGGCATCATCATGGGCAGTGATTCCGATTTGCCCACCATGCAAGCCGCGATCGCCGTTTGCGAAGAATTCGGTGTGCCTTGTGAAGTCGGCATCGTCTCGGCGCACCGCACCCCAGAACGCATGGTGGAATACGCCCAGCAAGCCCACACGCGCGGCATCAAAGTCATCATCGCTGGAGCGGGAGGAGCGGCTCACTTACCCGGTATGGTTGCCTCTCTCACTCCCTTACCTGTGATTGGGGTTCCTGTAGCTACTCGCAATCTCCAAGGTGTAGACTCGCTCTACTCGATTGTGCAAATGCCCGCCGGAATTCCTGTCGCTACCGTCGCGATCGGTAATGCCAAAAACGCCGGATTGTTGGCTGTTCAAATCCTCGCCACTTCCAATCCCACGCTGCTAGAGCAAGTCCAACAATATCGTCAATCTCTCAAGGATATGGTGATGGAGAAACAAGCCAAGTTGGATCAAGTAGGTTATCAACAATATCTAAAGGAGATGTAACCTACCTGATTTGATGCAACATCTGACACAACTAAGTGACACATCATATACATAACTCCTTCTGGAGGAGGACTGGAGGACGCAGCCGTCCTTCAGTGGGGGTTTGGGGGCAAGCGCCCCCAAGGGTTCTAAGAACCAGCGATCGCACTTAGATAAAAGTCAGAACCAAACGTCAGTGGCAGATCGGTTTCTGGATCAATAATCACCAACTGATTTTGAGTGTTAGTTGTTGGGGTGGTACCAGGAGTTCTCCCCGTCAAAATTGTCGTGAGGATATCCGCTGGTTTCACAGATCTCCCTAAGACGGTATCGGCGATCGTCCGAGCAGCTGCGGTAATTGCGGTATCCTCCAAGCTTTGGCGCTTCGCCTCCTCAGGTGCTTTAGCAGTCACTAAAGGAGAGGTGACATTGAGATTGTTGTAGGTTTGGGTACCGACCAACAAACGCTGCGCCACAAACTGCGTACCTAGGAATGTAGAGCCGCTATAACGAGGAATTAGCTGACCTTCCAGACGACTGTTCGCTGGAACGAGCACCTTACCCTGAGAGTTTTTAATATCACTAGCGGTGGTCACTGTCATATTGATGCTTTCGCCTGGAGCCACCACCACTTTGTCTGAGGCTTCATACTTGACGTTGACTTTAGTGCCTTGAGCGATGCGTAACTCTGGGTTTTGGGTAGTTTGGGTGCCAGTGCTAGGAGGTTGGCCGCCAGTGTTAGCATTGGTACCAGAGGTGTTGCTCTTGACGATATAGCGATTCACATCGATCTGAGTCGCCAATGGTTGGAGTCGGCCTGATTTAACTAAAGCCTGATAAACAAAGGCGGCAACTTCGGCTCTGGTTGCTACATCATTCGGATTGAGATAGCTGACATTGGGATAGTTGACCACAATGTTGTCTTCGGTGGCTGCTGCAACTCCTTCTGTAGCATAGGTCGGAATTTGCCGCGCATCTGCATACACACCGAGAGTACTAGCAGTGGCTTGGTCTGCTTTCAGGGTGAGACCGCTGGATAGGGAAACTAAGACCTGTACCCGTGGAATCTGCTCGTCAGGACGGAACTGGTTGTTGGGATAACCGGAGAGAAAACCTGTTTCATAAGCCGCATCGATCGCGCTAGCTGCCCAATAGTTACTGGAGACATCGGCAAAGCCCCGAGAGCTACGAATTCGATCTTTGTTAAACGCTTTCCGGACGATCGCAGCAAATTGGGCGCGGGTTACTGCCTGGTTTGGCTTGTAGGTGCCATCAGGGAATCCAGTAATGATGTTTTCATCTGCCAGTTTTTCAATAAATGGACGAGCCCAATGATCGCGTACATCGGAGAGTTCAGCCGCACTCGCCGGGGCTGTCATGACAATGGGTGCCACTACAGGCGCAGCTACAACCGTTGTTAATCCCAAAGCCAGTAGTGCTGTACTTTTTGCAGTCCAGCGAGAGAAACCAGTCATCACCATCCACCTCATGAATTCTTTTTTGCTATGTCTGCCTGAAGGTTATCTTTTTTCTCGCCTCAGACGTTACTATCCGATGGAGTAATATTGACCTTCTCAGCAGGAATGCTCATCCGATTGCCCATCATCTAGTAGCGATCGCGACCCATTCACTTACTTAGAAGCACAATTCTCTTCTGAGTTCCCAGCTCAATTTATGATCGCTCTTTGGATATAGGAAGAGGGGCGATCGCCCTTCTGTTTGCTCTCTTTAAAGAAGCGATCGCTTGCAAATCTGTTGAGTTTGCTTAAGAACCTATTGGTCTTTTTCTAGTAATTGCCACAGTTTCATCCAAAACTTTATTACCTCTTGATGACATTCCTACATTTATTTGTGGTTTCTTCGTAGCTGTTGAGATTCGATAGGGCATCTTAGCAATAACGAGAGTGCGCTGATTTTAACTGTTCAGTACACTTACCTATCAAGTGGAGAAACTTTAATGGACTTTATCGATCAGCTGAGAGCGATTAGTGACCAGATCCCCAAATTAAGAGACCAGATTTTGGGTAACGAGCAGGCCACAAAAAGCGCTTTGATCATGCCTTTTATGCAAGCTCTAGGTTATAACGTCTTCAATCCAGGTGAAGTATATCCAGAGTTTGGTGCGGATGTACCAGAGGTGAAAGGAGATAAGGTTGATTACGCTATTCTCCAGGATGGAAAACCAATCATTTTAATCGAGTGCAAATCATGCGGTGAAAGCCTGGAGCGACCACAGCATATATCCCAGCTATTCAAGTACTTTAACGCGACAGCAGCAAAGTTCAGTATTTTAACCAATGGAATTATCTATCGCTTCTACTCTGACTTGGAAAGGCAGAACATTATGGATGCCAAGCCATTTCTGGAGTTCAATATGCTGAACATCCAAGAGGCCCCATTAAATGAACTAAAGAAGTTTTCTAACTCTTCCTTTAATCCAGATGAGCTCAAAAATACAGCTATCAGCTTGATGTATACGAGAGAAATCAAGCGAATTATGGCGGAGCAACTCGTGAATCCTTCACCAGAGTTCGTTAAATTTTTTGCTGCACAAATTTATAAAGACAGGCTCAAGCAGTCAGTCGTTGACATGTTTGCTGATATCGTTAAGTCATCTCTGAGTGAGTTTATTAAAGAGCGTATAACAGGAACATTGCAAACAGCGCTGAAGGCAGAAGATGTTGCATCTACTCCATCCAGCGCATCTAACGGTGCTCCCAGTGACGGCATTGTTACGACTGAAGAAGAATTAGAAGGGTTCTTGATCGTCAAAGCAATTTTGAGCGAGGTGATCGAGCCTAAGCGGGTTCAGCTAAAAGATACTAAAAGCTATGCTGGCATCTTGCTGGATGGGAACACCTGGAAGACTATTTGCCGACTTCGCTTCAACTCCAAACAAAAGTACGTCAGTCTGTTTAGCGAAGACAAAAAGGAAGTGAGCTATCCGATTGATAACTTAAATGGAATTTACAAGTTAGCGTCAGAACTCAAGAACAGAGTGGTCCGCCTAGACAAGGGAAATGTCACAACCGAGATCGTAGCAACCGATGACGGCGGTAACGAAGAAGTTTTGGTGTAGCAAGTTGTATTAATTAGAAAGCGATCGCTCTCCTGAAACTCGAAGCAGCAGAGGGCGATCGCTTTGTTTTTTATCCAATTTTAAAGCGACAAGAGACAATAAAAACAGCCATTACTGCTGGAGCAAGGGGCGATCGCGATGGTTCAGATACCTACTAGAGCACTTAGCCTGGAAGAGTTTCTGCAACAGCCTGAAACCGAACCAGCCAGTGAGTATATCAACGGTCAAGTCATTCAAAAGCCAATGCCTCAAAGAAAACACAGTACCATTCAGGGCGAATTGGTAAATGCAATCAACGCTGTAACTAAGCCTCAGAAGACTGCACTTGCTTTTCCAGAACTACGTTGTACTTTTGGTGGACGCTCTATTGTTCCTGATGTCGCCGTCTTTACTTGGGGGAGGATTCCCCTGGATGCTAGTGGGGAGATTGCCAACACCTTTGACACCCATCCCGACTGGACCATTGAAATTCTTTCCCCTGACCAAAGCCAAACTAGAGTGACGGGCAACATTCTGCATTGCCTCAATCATGGGACTCAACTAGGTTGGCTGATTGATCCAGCAGAGCGCTCTGTATTGGTTTATCCCCCTGGGCAGCAACCAGAACTATTGCAAGATCCGCAAGACTTACTGCTTACACCAAATTGGATTGCTGACTTGCACCTCACTATAGAAGATTTATTCGGTTGGCTGAAATTGGGAATTTAATGCCTTGTGTTTATTGAGGCTAGGGCATTCTCAATGTCTACTAATAGTTAAGGTTTGATGACTTGTGTTTCAAGCTAAGCCCTAGAAAAATTTTTCTTGGTAGACTTTCCCATGAGGAGTATTTTGTCTAGCATAAAAAATGAATTACAAAAACCTAAAAAGAATCAGCTGTGCCCTACTGTTTGCCGCTACCGTCAACACAGGAACAGGACTGGGAGCATCTGCTAGCGCGATCGCAGGCCAAAACCCAGACCAGCAGACTGCTCAACTTCTAGCCCAAGCTCAGAGTCCAACTCCTAGCCCCGCTCCTGCTGCTCCAGCCGCAACCACCACCCTCAGCGAAAGAACTGATTACATTGGTACCTGTCGTGGCACCACCGCAGCGGTCAATATCTATGAAGATACCCAACTCACTCGCAGAGTAGGGACTGTAGCCGCTAGAAGCAGCGTCACCCTCACAGGAATACTGGGTAACGGCATTGCTCAAATCAGAACCCCCAGTGTCGGCTGGATTCAAACTACCAATCTCGTTACCAACTGTACAGGCGGCAACCCAGGTGACAATCCTGGCAATGTCCAGCGGGGAGAATGCCGCAGATTGCGCGATCCAGATGTGGATGGTGCAGGATATGAGTCTCTACGCTTCGGTTTAAGAGCATATGACAACCCCGGCACTACGCCTCAAACTTATCAAGGCAGCTCTGACGGGCCTGCCAAGGGAGCCAGAATCTTCCTCACCAAACCCAGCCAAACCAATGGCAAGTGGATTCGAGTCTTCTACACCAGCGTGTCTGGTCGCGAGCGTCTCGGTTGGATTTCTGGTGGTACAGGCACAACCAATAACTTAGCTAATTGCCCCACCAACCGTTAATTAGAGATCTCGATGAGTTGAGGTAGGTTTTGCCTACTGCAACTAAAAGTAGATAAAACAAGGCGATCGCTCCATACAAAACAAAGGGCGATCGCTTTTCTTAGGACAACTAAAAGGGCAAGACTAACAACCGCAAGAGCGTGAATTCCTGGTTGACTCCAGGTATTCCTAGTTTGATTGCCTCTGGCACCGCTGGATATTGAACCGAGCAAAAAAGGATATCCCAGATAGTCAACAAACTGGCATAGTTAGAATGCATCCCACTCAGCAAACGAGCGTGATGGGCGCGATGATAGTTAGGCGTCACAATTACATAGCTTAAAGCGCGGTCTAAGAGCAAAGGCAAAGCCCAATTGCTGTGATGGAAAATTAGCTCAGCCGCAAAGATCACTTCGTAAATCAATAGATGGGTTGGCGTAATACCAAATAGCCAAATTAGGAATAGTTTTGGCGGTAGTACTAGAGAGGTAATGATGCGTTGTAGTGGTGAATAAAATTCCACAGCAAGCCGATGTGATTACGTAGACTCTTCGAGAAGGCTAAGCTGCGTCTGACAAAGCGTGACACCCGCTGTCTGAGGGTATTGTTAAACCGCTCAATGTAACTCGTTTTGCCGCTCGACTTACTGACGACCCGGTGCCGTTTACGGGGTAGCACCTGCTGGTAGGCCTCCCAAGCGTCGGTATAGATGACCGCACACTGTCGATAGACTGTGGGCAAGACATCCCAGAGGCGTTGTGCACTTTGGGCAGAGCGGTCACCGACATGAGCCCCGATGAGCTCACGGGTATCGGCATCAAGCGCTAACCAAACCCATTGTTTGTTGCCCTTGTGGTCGACAAACGACCAGAGTTCATCACATTGCACCGTCAACGGCCCCTTTTTTTGGGCCGAACCGTAGCTTGAGTTGGCGTTTGGGCGGCTTTGCAGGTGACATAGTCTTGCAACCATTGCTCGGAAACCTGAACCGCTCGGGCAATTCCAGCCATCGAGAGGCGTTCCAGCAAGAGCCGGTCGATCAGTTCCCGTGTTGGGGTGTCGATGGTCTTGTTGGTCGGGTTTTCAACAAACTGACGACCACAGGTGCGGCACAGGTAACGTTGCTTGCCGGTGTGAATATGGCCATTCTTGACGGTTCGCTCAGAGGTGCAATCCGGGCAGAGAGGCATAAGCATCGTTGTGTAGCTTCATCATCACCCTAACAAATTCATCATTACCTCTAGAGTTCTACCGTTTTGGCAACTCTAGATTCCAGCTTTATCATCCCCTGGCGAAGTATCAAAAAATACTAGAGTTGCTAAGTGGGATATCAAATTTTACAAATATGAATCCTTTGCAATCTTTGTCGAGGAGGGAGCTGGAGAACTGATGGCCTAGAGGCGGTTTAGGCAACAGTAAGTTGCACTGATGCCCTGAGGAAAGCTACGCCTTGGCGAGCGGGTAATCCGTAGATTGAGTCGCTCCAGGTGAAGTGATAATAGAAGTAGAGCTAAGTAAGGCTAAATATGTCCGTCGTTCCTTCTAGTAGTTGTGCCGCTGCTTTAGATCAGCAACAGCAACAAATCCAACAGGCAGAACAGTGTGACGAAGAGACCACTGGCGATCGCTGCAAAAATTTGTCTCAGCGTTGCACAGTCGTCGAAAATGGCCGAGTTGTGGTCAAGCCATTACGGTAATGGCAGTACATCATGAAAGTGGTTGTAGTCGATGTAGCGATGCCCATCGGCTGTCTCATGAAAGATATCAACAAAGCAGTAATTCCATAAAATATCTTGAGCGCTGTAGGTGTGGCGCGCATGGATGACTTGAGATACCGTTTCATCAATGCCGCTGAGGGAAACCACCACTGAGGCTCGCATTTGAGCTAGAGACTCTGGTGTGGCTCCATAAAAAGGACTGTATTCATCAATGGGATGGAGCACCGTCCAACTGAGGGTAAAGCTGGGAGTACGACTTCTCAGCAGCTTGAGCTCATAAAAACGGCGCATGGCGTGTCCCTCAGCGCTCGTTTCATCGCGCATTAAGTACAGTCGGATTTGGGCTTCCAAAATTTGGTTGCGTCGTTGATTAGCAGCCCTAAATATGAAGGTGGGTATTCCTTCGTAGGGACCAATCACAGCAACATGACTAAAAGAAACCCGCGCCGTCGGCCGTGAAAAACGAGCAAACGCTAACCCTGTCAGGAGGGCAATCCCAACTAAACTGACCATCGCCTCAATGGTGACTAATATGTTGGCATACACTGTCTGGGGATACAGGGCTCCATAGCCAATAGAGGCGAGAGTTTGCACACTAAAGAAAAAGGCATCTAGAAAAGACCCAGGTTTGGCGTTAGCGATGCTAGCGGGTTGAGCCAGATACAGCAGTGCAAAGACGGCATTAGTAACCACATAGCAGAGAACAGTCAGGGCTAAAAAGCCAGTCCAAGGAATGGTTAGCAGCAGATGGTAAGGCTCTCGCCAGTAAGAGTGCCAAACTCCGTTGCCTAAGATGTGGAACTGTCCGTCTCGAATCTTGATGTGTACGACGGGTTGCGGTTGCGATCGCCGCTTCGTTCGCCAATTCCGGAAGATTGTTAGCTGCCTCATGACTAATGCTGCTGCCTTTGAGAAACCATTCACGCCAATTGTCTGTGGCCTCTCAAAATTGCACAACCGAATCTCAGACGCAGTTCATACAACACAATTCGCGCATCACAATTTACTCACGCAGTAATGTGGCTCTAGAGATACCCAAAGGACAGAAACCTCAGTTGCTAGCTCCGCAGATCTTGAATAAACTCCTCATATGCTTGCAGATGGGAACCTAAAAAATTATCCATCTCCTGATTGGTCAAATAGCCTGTTTTGTCAGTGTGAGGATTTTTCACATAACTGTAGATGTATTTGGAATAGTTAGGATTCTCATGCCAGCTAATGTTGAAAGCTGCAGATTTTGGGAAAAAAGTCATAGAAGCATAAGCTGGGATGTGGTCATGTATCCACCAAGCTAAAGCTGTCCAATCTCCTGTGCGTTCGTAGTAAGGGATAAAGGAAGTCACGACAATACAGGTGGTCGCACCCATATACCCCCTGCTGTCTCTGACATCCCAAATATGACCTGCATAGTTTTTTTCATTACTCGCGCAGCTATATTGGTTCTTGTTCTCGGCTCCTTTAGCATTGACATCAGCGGAACGGTAAGCAGAGCGGATCCCAATTCTGCCTAGCTGATCCTGGAGGGGTTCCAGCACTTTCTCGCACAAATTCTTGCCAGCGGCGATCGCCAGTTCTGGATCATTAGGGATATTGGGAATGCCCTCAATTTGAGAAATTTCCGAGTAAAGAAACTCCCGCATAAAAAAACTTTTAGAGAGTCGAACTCGACCCAACTCTTCTAAAGCTTTGACTGTCTGGGGCTGTCTCATGGAAGTCTTTCTACTGAGCGGTACGCTCCAAACCTTATACCTTTTCCTTGGGTGGTGGTGTGATGCTCCCCCGATTCAGCAACTCATCGATTTCTCGCAGGAGGCCAAAATCTTCTTTGGGTAAAGGTCGCCCTTCCGAGAAGTTCTCACCTATAGCAGGATATTTCTCTAGGAAAGAGAAGGCTTGGCGGAACTGACGCGGACCTGCTGCGACTGGGGCATCTAAGTGGCAGGGGATAACCTGATGAAAGTCCCATTTTGCAACTTGGTCGGCCCACTTAAGAGTAATCTCAGGGGCACGGTTGAGAATCAAAGTTTGTAGCACCGGAGCCACAAATAAACGGCCTCCTCCTCGCAACGCTTCAAACGATCGCTGCCAATCTTCTTGCCACTGAAAAGGAAATAACCCAAAATATGCCTTTTTTGAGCGATCGGGAGCGTTGCGGGCTTCTCTCCATGCATCTCCTAGCTTCACGGGTTCTAAAGCGCTAGGACGGAAATAGAACGCGAAGAGGGCAATCCGCTTCCATCCTTTATGTCGATTCTCTGCATTGTCCTCCACTACTTCGGAGCCGCTATCTTTAGCATGAAAGAGCAAGGCATAGGGGTCTAGCTGCACGATCGCGGGTGGTTCTTCGGGGACAGACATCACCGAATCGGTCACGAGCAGGGTGCGCGATCGCTTGTGGAAACAGGCAATCTCCCCAAATGACCCAGCCCCCAGATCGATGTCTAAGACCGCATAATCTATCTCTTTGGCAAAAGGTGCTTGGCTGCTGTCTTCGGGAATGACGTGGGTGCGCTTCATCGGGAATCCCAGCCAGCTCAGCGGCAAATTGATCGGGAAGCTCCACTGGTGAGGCGCGACGAAAACTTGTGCATTGGGAAAGCGTCTGGCGAAAGGCCCAACAAAAACTTTGTGCTCTAGACCAGAACTCGTGGGCAGGATGATGTATTTCACTTCACCATGTGCTGCCACCAGTTCCTCAACTAGGCGGATACATTCTGGAGTGGGGGCAACTGGCGCATAAACCAGCAGTCCTCCTGCTTCGAGTCTCACAACGGTCATGCGGATGGGCACGATCACGTAAAAAACGCCTTGGATCTGGTCGAAGGTCCAAATAGTGTCTTTAACCACTTCTTGGCGGAGTGTGCGCCGTTTGCCAAATGGGTAGAGTGGTACGGCGGGCCAAAACCGCCACGTCCAGTCTTTCGGATTGCTTGTCTCAATTGGTTGTCCTTGCATATCCTGTCCGTTCATCGTGGTTCTATCCACGCCACGACCCCCATCCCGAAAGCGTACACTACTACTGTTAAGTCTAGCTTTTGGACATTAGAAAATTTTTTAATCTGTATCTGCCGTAAGTATGATTGCTCGGTTCGGTAAGAATAAGGCTTAACTCGAACTGCGTCTCGTACTTATGTCTAGTAATTTCTGCGATCGCTACTCTATAAATACCCCTTGCATCAGCCTAATGAGACGTTACAGAACTTATGTAACTCAAACTTTTGGTTCGAGCGAAGGCTTACCCGTTAGCTGCTAGGTGCTAAATTTAAGTTGCTTATTTTTGCTGATAACTCCATTAATGAGTGGAACATCTTGGGCGCTGACAATTGAGACTGAGCGACTTATTCTTCGTCCGCAAGAGCCTGATGATTATAAATCTTGGTATGCAGGTTATTCAGGCCGCTTGCCCCAGCAGCACAAATATGATGAAGGACAAGTTAGCTTGGATGGCTGTGACCTAAATTGGTTTTCAGATTTATGCAAGCGCCATCAAGAACAAGCTTCAAGTGACTATGCTTATATAGTTGGTGTGTTTTCCAAGAAAACGAATCAGCATCTTGGCAACATTGATATTTCAACAATTCAACGAGAAGAGAAACAGTGGGCTAATTTAGGCTATGGCATTCATAATCAATACTGGAAACAAGGTTTCGGCAAGGAAGCCGTAAGAGCAGCTTTGAGGTCTGGGTTTGAAGATTTTGGGTATCATCGCATTGAGGCAGCGATCAATCTTGATAACTATTCCTCTATTTCTCTAGCTCAAAGTGTTGGTTTGCAAAAGGAGTGCGTTCGTCGAGGTTTTTATTATGAGGCTGATCAATGGGTAGATCATGTCATTTATGTCGCTCTGCCTTCTGATTTAGGACTAGTTGAGAAACCGCCTGCGATCGCCGCTCTACAAATACCCCTTGAGTCAGCTTAATTAGCTCTCTATGTAATCACCCCGTAGAGGAGCTTAGGTAGAAAGAGTACACCTAATAAATAGCTAGGTGGCAGGGGGAAACATGACAGAAGAACCAGACAAACCGAAACACAGAAACAAGGTGCGGGAGCGTGCAGACGCAATCAAACCGTACCTGTGCAAGAACCTGATTGCAGTCTTAGAAAATCCCCATGACATAAAAAACATTGGGACGGTCATAAGGAACGTAAACGCCTTGGGTGTAGAAAAGGCTTACGTGGTAGATCCTAAAGGTGCGTTACCGGATGACTGGCAGGACATGAGGGAAAGAAATTCACTATCCAAGACTTCCGTGTCGGCAATCAAGTGGAGTTTCGTTAAGCGCTTCGACAGCACTGAGGCTTGCTTGGCACATCTAGAAGAAAACCGCTTTGTGTCCATTGTTACGTCTCCACACGTGAAGGGAATGAAGAATGAAGTCTTGGATGAGGCGGATTACACCATCTATACCAAGTTAGCAGTATGGTTCGGCAATGAAGCTAAAGGCATCAGTGACGAAGCAGTAAAGCGGAGTGAAATGTGTGTAAGCATCCCTATGTTTGGCATGATTGAGAGCCTGAATCTAGGCACAACATCAGGAATAGTTTTGTACGAAATTACGAAGCAACGTCGTGAGTATCAGAAAAAATATAAATGGCGAAATAAACGAGGTGAGAAAAGTGATGCCTAACAACCCTGTTGCACCCGACCGGGGCGGGGCGATTGGGGGAACTCAACCGTCCCGGCGGTAGGTGGACGGGAACGTTATGGCACAGCTTCTCAATAGAGATGGCGCAGCAAGCTTACTTGTTAGCATGATCAGTTAGTTGGCGATCGCCCTATCTCATCTTTAACCAGCTAAATACTTGATCTGTGGTTAATTGCAAATCGATGCCATCCAAAACAGTTAAAGCATCATGGCCGTGGCGTAGTTCTGGTTGTTGCTGAGGTAAAAAGACTAGAACCGAGCGATCGCCTGGATCAACCAACCAACCTAACTCACAACCCTGTTTCAAGCAGTGCAAGATATTGCCCGTCACTCGGTTAGGGCTTTGCTCAGGGGAAAGAATTTCAATCGTCCAAGCGGGAGCTACTAAAACATCATCAACAGGTTCTCCATTCTCATCAAACTTGATTTGCTCCCAACGTAAAACCGCTATATCCGGGACAATCGATCTACCTGCAAAAGTACAGCGTAATTCCGGAAAGGCATAAGCAATTCGCAATTCTTCAGTGACTCGATTAATGGCATCGGTCAGTTTTCCCTGAAGTCGAGAATGGCGCGTCTTCGGCATTGGCTTCTGAATAATTTCGCCATCAATATATTGACTGGCAGGGTTTGTTTCTGGCAAAACCAAAAACTCTTCCAGCGTGATTGATGTCGGCTTCGCAACAGTCATGATTTGTTAGTGTTGCTCAGGGCTATTTGCTCTCAGTTTATCCTAGGCAATCCAGCAAGTTGCGATCGCCCTTACTCTTCATTACTTAAAGAAAGCACCAAAGTTAAATTGCAATACACTCAAAATGCTGGTGACGCTGAGAACTGAGAGAATGCTTCCGGCGCTGAAGCAGCCCAGAATACTGCCTGCACTCCCTACACTCAAAATACTGCCAGTGCTGCCAATACTTAAAATGCTGCCCGCACTGCCAATGCTCAAGATGCTACCGCTGCTGGCAATGCTTAAGATGCTGCGGTGACTGGCCCAGCTTAAAACACTATGGTCTGCAAGCGGCTCATGTTCACCCATCATTTATCTCTTGAAATAGCGTCTGCTTCAGGTATGGGCGGATTCTATCACAGAGCAGCAATTCAACTGTGGAATATTAGTGAAGAGAGCGATCGCCTAGAGTTGGAGCCTAGCGATCGTTCTTTGTCATTCTGCTGAACTTGCTAGCAGGCATTGAGCAAACTTCAGTAGACGGAGTGAGAAATGATAGTTATATAGTGATGTATCTATTTAGACCTGCTTTTACTGGGTTTCAATCAAAACAGTCACGGCAGCGATCGCGACAAACATATCGTCATTTTTGTCGTTGAATTGAGGAATGGCACGACCTTGAACCACCATACCGCCGGACTCAACTTTTAGGCTTTTGCGGCCAAAGGGTAGCACTGCCAACACTTCCGCTTCCCGCACTTGCTCTGGATAAGGCACAGCTACCTGGACCTCAACAATCATCTCGTTTGGGTCGCTCAGTCCTGCCACTTCCCACACTCCAGGTAAGGCATTGTGAGCGATCGCATTGCGTACAGCTCTAGCGGCTGCAACGGTTGGCTCTTGCCCGTGCTGGTCTACTCCCATTCCCATCTCAATCACTAGGCGCTTACAAGTCATACGGCTCTCTCTAAAGGTTCTACAGATTTCTTCACAGCTTATAGCGATTCTGCCTGTGTAGGTGCGTAAGCGTAAAGGAGTGAAATCAGAAAAAGCTTTAGCGAAAATTTATATAAGGGATGAATAGCCACAGCTTCGTAAAGTTCAAGCAAACTTTCTCACTTGTACGATTGTCAATCATTCCATCTGTAGGATTTACTAAATCGAGACTTTGCTAAAGTTTTATTCCCGTACAAATACTTAAACAAGCTACAGGAAGCAATGGTTGGGTAGCGGGTCCAGCTACTCAGAATAGGGTGATCTAGAAATAGTTGAGAAGTTGGTGTTTAGAATATAGCCGTTGATTCTTTTTGAATGCAGCGCCTCTAAACAGATAACGGTAGGACGCTGACAGTTGAGTGACTGTGGCTCGGAGATCTAGCGATTCAGCTGATTGTGTCTAGCGCAAACCAACAGTCGTTTTTCTAATAGGTATCATGTCGAACCTGAAGCCAAATAGCAGTTCTGGTTATGTAACCCTGAATGCTTTGAAACAAAACCCTGCTCTCTCTCGTTTGATGTTTACGACTCAACCCACGAGTGCGGAGCAGATGGCAACGATTATTGAACCTATTCTGCAAGCTCCCCAACGTTGTAGTATTACTCCGCTATACATTCAGGCGATCGCGACTGCGGAAACCACCATTTTGGCGACAAATCTTGGTTCCCCCCAAGAACTTCAGGTGACTGAAAAGGCTGCTAATTGGTTGATTGGGCGCAATGCTACCTGTGCCATTACAGTTGCTCACCGCTCAGTCTCCCGCTGTCATGCCGTGATTGGCTACTATCCCAGCCGCGATTTTTATATTGCGGATGTAGGCAGTAGTAACGGCACTTGGGTAAATCGTCGTCGCTTAGCCCACCTAGAACGCCACCTATTGCAAGATGGCGACTTGATTCAGCTAGGCTCTCTTTGTGTAGAGTTTTTTGTAGCTACGGGCGATCGCTTAGCGCCTGAAGGCAATGAAGCCACAGCTACCCATCATTAAAGATTCGGACTAAGCTTTGTTTAGCCAACCGGGTCTACCTGTTTTTCTTGAGATACGTTTCCAACTCCATCACGCCCTCCTCTTCTAAATTGAAAGGAGGGTTTTTCGTTGGGCTTTGGCCAACCTAGCAAGCGCTCAGCTCAGGAAAAGCTAGGAAGCAGCAGGCTGTGCTTCGCGATCGAGCAGTTGTTGAAACTGGATTGTGTCTTGGCGCGGATCAGCGTAAGTAACCTTAACTTCCATGCGATCGCCTGGAGATGCTGCTTTGGTCAGCCGAATCGCCAATTCCAGCCCTAAGTCCTCTAGCAAGATCAGCGCTAAGTTTTCGTGCTCTCGCAGCCAGCGCAACACCAAAGCTTGCCATACTTCATGGGTATGACGACGCAGGTATTCCAAGCCCCAATAGCGGTTGGTTTGTCGCTCTACCGAAGTTGCTTCTTGAGCTACAGCACCCACGCTCATCAACAACTCTTTCATCTCTTCTACCGAGAATGGTAGCGGTGTGCCTCGTAGATGAGCCTTGATTTGGAAATGCGCCAGCAAATCTGTATAGCGCCGAATGGGTGAAGTGACTTGAGTATAAGTGTCTAGGCCGAGGCTGGCATGTCGCGCAGGGGTAATGCTCATTTCACTGCGGGGCATACAGCGACGAATCGCGCAGGAGCGCACAGGGCCAGCAGGCAGTTGCAATAACTCTTCTTCGGGTGGTAGCTCTGGCTGAGTTTGGTTGCGGAAGGGAATTGCTAAGTTATGCGCCTGACCGTAGCGGGCCGCCACTTCTCCAGCCAAAATCATCATTTCAGCCACAAGTTGGCGAGATTGAGAAACTTCTAAGACTTCAATCGTAATCTCGTCATCGTGGACCTTGATGGAAGATTCTGGCATGTTGATGCTGATGGCACCTTGAGAGTGCCGCCAGGTCTGCCGCCGCTTGGCCCAGCTTGCGATCGCCTGGAGTTCAGATTCACCTAGAACTCCCAACTCCAACATCTCGTCGACATCTTCGTAGGTGAGGCGATAAGTGGGCTTAATCAGGCTAGTTTGAATTTGGTAGTCTGCGATCGCCCCAGATTCATCCAGAATCACTCCAAAACTCAGGGCGTAACAGATTTTCCCCTGAATCAAGCTCATGGGGCCTGTCGCCAGTTCCGGCGGAAACATGGGGATGATGCCAGTTGGCAGATAAATGGTGGTGCTGCGTCGGCGTGCTTCTAGATCTAGATCGTCTCCTGGCACAATCCAGCGCGTTGGATCAGCAATGTGAATCCAGAGCTTTTGACGGCCATCTTCTAGGTACTCCAAGCTGACGCCATCGTCAATCTCTCGCGTACTCTCATCGTCAATGGTGTAGACTTTTAGACCCGTCAGATCAAGCCGTCCCTCGACATCGAGATCGGGGGGTGGAGACTCTAAGCAACGTTTTGCGACTTCCAGCACTTTGGTAGAAAATTGAGTGGGGATTTGACTGCGGCGTACAAACAGATTCTCGTGGACGCTCCACAACCCTAAATCCACCAAGAGTTGGAAACCAGCTTGAGGAGTTTCAGGTCTTCCGAGAGCAGCCAAAGTTTCTAAGGCTGGCGTCCGGTGAGAAGCTTCTTCTCCTAAGGTAGCAAACCGCTCTAGGGCTTCGAGGCGACCGCGATCGCTGTTCTGCCATTCTACGGCTTGATCCGTTAAGGCTTGCTGGATTCGAGTCAAAAATTCTTGCCATTCCCGCTGCTTTTGACCCGCCACTGTTAGCTGGTGCTTCAACTCCGCAACCTGAGTCGCTGAGCGAGGCTCGTAGTGGTCTCCCTTCTGCTTAAAGTAGAGCTTGTCTTCTGAGAGTAAATAATGAGCGGCATAGCACAGAGGCGGACTCTGGTCTGAGAACAGTAACAAAGCCATGCCCGCGGGATCAACCGTCTCACTGTCTTCCACCAACAGTTCCCAAGCCACCTCTAGACTAGAGGGGTCGAGATAAGCCTCCACTTCCTTCAGAAATTGAGGGATTTCCGACGGCTTGTAACTTTGGCCTGTAACGGTGTAGGTGACTTGCCGAGGATGAAGGGTGTAAGACTGGCCACGTTCATCCAACACGATCCAGTGCTTTTTACCCTCTGGACGTTCTAGAACTGCCAGCCGACGATCGCTATGCAGTCGAAATTCAACGAGAGTTCCCTTCTCCACCAGCTTTTGCTAACCCCAGTATGGCTTTTGCGGTTTACTGATCAGCGCGCTCTATTCAGCTAACTATGGAGCCTTAGCCGATTGAGTCGGAGTGTCTTTATTCTGTCCATGCGAAATTGCACCCACGTCTATAGTAAGGCGGGTTGGTATCACCTGGCAGAAACTTTAGACCCAATTTTGTCGAAAAACCCCTCCGAGGGGAGAGGTAAATTTAACCTTCTTGGTTTACGAAAGGCAGCAGAGCGATGAGGCGAGCTCGTTTGATCGCCACGGTTAGATCGCGCTGTTGCTTGGCAGTCAAACCAGTGATCCGCCGAGGCAAAATCTTGCCACGCTCAGTGATGAACTTGCGGAGCAAATCCACATCTTTGTAATCAATGGGTTCTTCGGGCTTGATGGGGGAAACGCGACGGCGGAAGTAAGTCATAGCAATTGTTTGTGAGTCAAAAATCTTCAGAAAAACAGCGGACCAGAAACTAATAGAGCCTTGAATCCAGAAAAATAACCTTTCAAGGATTTTCAGACAGCAATCTATTTAATTTCTTTATGAGACGTGTGCTTGTTGCAGTGGGTGCAGAACTTGTTGAGTTCCAACCGAGCAGTGGTGTTGCGACGGTTCTTGGTGGTGGTGTACCGAGAGACTCCTGCCGAACGCTTTGCAGCGTTGGTACGGCACTCAGTGCACTCCAGCGTAATGATGATACGGACGCCCTTAGCCATAGTTCCAGCCGTTCAAAAATGCGAATTAGACACAATCTCTTATTTTTTCACACGACGACTCACTTCGGCAAGTAATCGCTTCACCTTTAAGTCTAAAGAGTAACCTCGACTGGTTTGGATCACGCTAGTCTTTGCCAAGCGATCGTGCAGAGATTGTTGGTTGAGGGAGTCGGCGATCGCCAGCCCCAAGTCCAAGGCTAAAGGCAGGACTAGCAACACAATCCACCCTTCTCGAATCAAGCGCCAGCTACTCAACCCCAGGGCGACAAACAGAGCACTAGCCCCCAAATAAGCTTCTCGTTTCAGCAAGGCTAATAAATCAGCCGAGCGCAGCGCTTTAGGATCAATCACCTTAATATCGAAAACCCATCGCCCCAGGCTTTGACCCTGGTTGCGATAGGGAAGGAAAACCCGGAGAGTCAACCAGGCGATTAAGAAAAGCAGCGATCGCAGTAATTGCACCATGCCACCACTACCAAGCACCAAAGAACCAGCGAACCAAGCACAGAAAAAGTCCAACGTGAAAGCCACGGCACGTCGCCAAATTGGCGCTTTAGGAAGGCGAGCTGCTACAAGGTCACTGCGCATATATTGTGAGCGTTCCGGGATAAAGCGTGAAGTTGGGCGGATTCTGTCTAAATCATGAGTACGAACTGCTGAAACCTCACCGTCCTATAGGGGTGATGTCCAGCTGGGCGCAGCTACTTAAAACGTATCATTCTGCTGATTGCTAACGAGCGGTAAACTAACAAACAAGTTCCAAGAGAAAATCCGGACCATGCTGCCCGTTAAGCAAGCAGAAGCGCTAATTCTCAGCTTAGTTAACCCCTTATCGCCCGCTCAAGATACAGAAGTTTTAGACTTACTGTCTGCGTCTCGGCGGATTTTGACAGCAGCGGTTACGAGTGCGCTTGATTTTCCTCACTGGGACAATTCAGCGATGGATGGCTATGCAGTGCGCTTTGCCGATGTGCAGTCCTGCAAGGCTGAGCAACCTGCAACGCTAGAAATTGTGGAGGAAATTCCCGCAGGGTATCAACCGCAGCAAACGATTCAGCCTGGGCAAGCCGCCCGGATTCTGACTGGGGCCATGATGCCAGCGGGAGCCGATACTGTTGTGATGCAAGAGCGCACCCAGCGTCAAGGCGATCGCGTCACCATTCTAGAAGCCCCAGAATTTCAAGCTTTTGTGCGGCAGCGAGCAGCCTTTTACCAAGCGGGCACCCCCCTCCTGAAACCAGGCATTGAACTAAACGCGCCCGAAATCGCAGTATTAGCAGCAGCCCAGTGCGCGCAAGTCAGCGTTTACCGCCGTCCTCGGGTTGCCATCCTCTCGACTGGTAGTGAGTTAGTTGCCCCAGACCAACCTTTGCAACCTGGGCAAATTGTGGACTCGAACCAGTACGCTTTAGCCGCGTTGGTGCAGCAGCTAGGAGCAGAACCCTTGCTGCTAGGGGGGATTCCAGATGAACCGGAAGCCTTAAAGTCAGCGATCGCCCAAGCAATCACTACTGCCGATGTCGTGCTTTCCTCCGGCGGTGTTTCCGTTGGTGACTATGACTACGTGGATGAGATCTTGGCAACACTGGGAGCCGAAATCCACATTCGAGCCGTAGCCATCAAACCAGGCAAACCTTTGACAGTGGCAACTTTTGCGGCACCCCAAGCGCGTTCGGTTTTGTACTTCGGGCTACCTGGGAATCCCGTTTCAGCTTTGGTTACTTTCTGGCGCTTCGTTCAACCCACGCTCCGCAAACTATCAGGATTAGCTCAAGGCTGGGAACCGACGTTTATTAAAGCCTGCACCCAGCAAGATTTACGCTCCGATGGCAAGCGAGAGGGCTATCTTTGGGGACATCTGCAATTGGTGGATGGTGACTACGAATTTCGTCTAGCAGGAGGCAGCCATAGCTCTGGCAACCTGATCAACCTGGCCCAAACCAATGGCTTAGCGATGTTACCTGTAGGTCAAACCGCGATCGCCGCAGGCACAGAAATATTTGTCATGCAAGTCGATTGAATCAAAAATCGATTCACTTCCAGCACCAACTTCCAGCAATCACTTCGAGCCTCATACAATTAAACTCGTCTGAAGGAGGTCTGGAGGACGCAGCCGTCCTTCAGCGGGAGTTTGAGGGCAGGTGCCCTCAAGGCTCGGATTCGCCAAGTGTCACCAAAACCATCCGAGAGATGTGATCGCCCCAGAGACCTGCGCCGGCAACCAGTACTATAAATAACTAGCCCTTGCTTCAGAAAGCCCTGCACCCTTCAGCACCTACTTGTCTATGGTTTCCACCAACGTGAACCCCACCTCCGCAAAACCTCGCTCGCGATCGCAAATAGGTGTTGCAATGATTGGCACAGGTTTTGGGCAAAAAGTTCACCTTCCAGGGTTTCAAGCCCACGATCGCACCCAAGTAGTGGCAGTGTATCACCGGGATCTAGCCCAAGCCAGAGCGATCGCCGAAGCCCACCAAATCCCCCATGCTTGCAGCAGCGTCGCAGAAATTGCCGCTTTGCCAGAAGTGCAGGCCGTCAGTATTTCTACACCCCCGTTTCTGCACTACGACATGGCCCAAACCGTATTGCAAGCAGGCAAACACATCTTGCTAGAAAAGCCGACAACCCTCTCCGCCACAGAAGCCAAAAACTTGTATCATTTTGCAGCCAACCAGCAAGCGATCGCAGCCCTCGATTTTGAATTTCGCTGTGTCCCTGCTTGGCAACGCTTGGCTGAGCTGCTAGCCGAAGGTTATGTCGGTGAAACTCGCTTGATCAAAATTGACTGGCTGGTTTCCAGCCGAGCCGATGCCACCCGTCCTTGGAATTGGTATGCTCAGCGAGAAAAAGGAGGCGGTGCTTTAGGCGCGATCGGTTCCCATGCCTTTGACTACATTGCTTGGCTGTTCGGCCCCATCCAACGCCTATCGGCTCGGCTGAGTACTTCTATCCCGGCACGTCCCGACCCCAGAACGGGCGAGCAGAAAACGGTCGATGCCGACGACACCTGCATGCTGATGCTAGAGCTAGCCAACGGTACACCTTGCCAAGTTTGCCTCAGCTCCGTTACCTATCAAGGTCGTGGTCACTGGATAGAAGTGTATGGCGATCGCGGCACTTTGGTTTTAGGCAGCAACAACCAAAAAGATTACGTGCATGGGTTTCAGCTTTGGGCCAGCCAAGGCGGACAACCCCTGAGCTTGGTAGAAATTCCCAAGCGCTTAGAGTTTCCTAAAACCTACCTGGATGGTCGGATTGCACCGTTTATGGGGGTGGTCGATCGCTGGGTGCAAGGAATTGATCAACGAGCCGCGATCGCCCCTTCCTTGCGTGAAGGTGTCTACTCACAATTGCTGATGGACTTAACCCAGCAATCCCACACCGCAGGAACTTGGGTAGAAGTGCCCGATTTAGAGCAATTCTTAGCAAGTTGAGCTTGGGTTCACTCTAGGAAAGTTGGTAACGCATCCCAGGCGCTTGCGACACCAAACCCAGTAATTCCAACTGCAGCAGCGCACTGGAAACTGCTGCCGCTGCTAGCCCTACCTGCTGGACAATCACATCAAAGGCTGTAGGCTCAGCCGTTAACGACTGCAAAACGGTTTGCAACTCTGGCGCTAAGTTTGGAATTAAAGCGTGGCTCGAATGGCTAGGGGCAGCCTTGGCGCTTGGGGCTGCTGACGCTACCACCTGTAGACGTGGCATTGTACCGAGCATCTCTAGCAGATGGATTTCGCTTAAAATCGCTTGGGCTCCCACGCTTAGCAATTTCAAGCAACCCATCGAGCGGGGATTGTCTAGCGAACCAGGCAGCACGTAGACATCGCGACCATAATCATTCGCCAGATGAGCCGTAATTAAAGCGCCAGATTTGCCGGGTGCTTCCATTACCAAAACTGCGCGACTTAACCCTGCAATGATGCGATTGCGCCGGGGAAAATGGCTGCGATCGGGTTGCGTCCCAGCGGGATATTCGCTCACTAGCAAACCCTGCTCGGCAATTTGGTCGTAAAGCTTTTGGTTCTTCCAGGGATAGACCATATCTACCCCAGTCCCCAAGACTGCGATCGTGTAGCCGCTTACATCTAGACAACTTTGATGGGCTTCAGTGTCGATGCCGTAAGCCAAGCCCGAAACCACTGTAAAGTTTTGGTGAGCTAAAGAGGAGCTGAGTTTGCGTGCCCAACGCCGCCCATAGTCCGAAGGGTCACGGGTACCCACGATCGCGATCGCCGGGGTGGTTGCTTGTTGCTCCTGAGGCTGGACTTGACCTTTGTAATACAGAGCAGGCGGAGGATCTGGGATTTCTAGCAGCAACTGAGGATAGCCCGGATCGGCTGGGGTCCAGAAACAGGGGTTTTCCCGCTCATGAGTTTTTAGCAACTGCTCTGGATGAATTTTGGCTCGCGCTGCCACCATCACTTCGAGGGTTTGGGGTCCAATGCCGTCCACAGCCCCCAGCTCTTTTGGGCTTGCTTCCCAAGCAGCTTCTAAAGTTTGGAAGTGCTGTTGGAGCCGTTTAAGCAAAATAGGGCCAATACCTGGAATGCGGGACCAAGCTAACCACAGTGCGCGTTCTGAAAACAATCATTCACCCTCAAGTCGGCGGATCTCAGTATGCCCCAATTTTGGCTTAATGCTGACTCTGCCTAGCGCCAATCCCCTCAATTTTAAGCTGGGTCTACGTTCTATGTTTTCCAGCTCACAAGCCGAGCATACAAATAGGCGATGACCTCAGAAATAACGGTGCGAACTCCCTCGCTCGATCGCCACCAATGTTCTACGTCATAAGCTCGTGGCTGAACGGCGATCGCACCCACATGCACAGTTGGGGCCAATGCTTGTCGAAAAACCAGCCAACTACGACGAGTATGAGTGCCTAAAGTAAAGAGATTTATCCCTGTCACCTCTAGCCCTGATTTTGATAACCACTGCCGCAAGGCAATGGCTGAGGTGTAGGTGCGGTCCTTCTCAACCTTGGGAGTTGGGACAGCAACCAATTGCTTGGGATCGAACCCTAAAGCTAGAAATGTGGCGGCTGTCAGATCTGCAAAGTTTTTGTACTCAGCCAGGTAGTAACCTCTGGATAACGGGGTGCCTGTAGTAATGAGTTTTTCGTAGGAACCACGCTGATATTCCGCGATCGCCTCTTCTACGGCGTAATCTGGCAACCAACCTTCTACAACTAGGATATTAGCTGGGATTGGAGCGGTGACAGCAAGGAAAGGATGGATATTAGCGATCGCCAAGCCAAGCATCATCAGCAAGCTCAAGAAAATAACAGCCCAACCTTGCAGAGTTGGCAGCCACATTTCTCGCCGCTGGATTAACTGAATTCTGAACTTCAATCTATTTTTTGGCTGCATTAGACACTAATTCTTGCTAGGGCGATCGCTCACTACTTTAGACAACCAATATCCTTCAGCATGGCTAACTGCTGCTGGACAGGAGCGAGCGTATTAGCAGCGATCATGCCACTGGCTGCAACGGCGGGTAAGCCAATGCCAGGAAAAGTAGAATCTCCACAGCACAATAGTCCTGGCAAAGGTGTAGTCGGTCCTGGAAATAAGCTGTCCCCGGCGGAGATGGCGGGACCATAGGAACCTTGATGGCGACGCAGATAGCGCTCGTGAGTGAGCGGGGTGCCCACCAAGGAGACTTGGCAGCGGGAGCGGATATCAGGAATGATACGTTCCAACGCTTGCCACATCACCTCTGCTCGTTGCTCCTTTTGTTGGGCATAGGCTTCACTGCGTCGATCCAAGTCTTGCCACAAATCATAAGGTTCATTCCCAGGAATATAGACATGAATCGTATGTTTTCCAGCAGGAGCCAGGGAAGGATCAAGCAGAGAGGGAATGGAAACAAGAACTACATTTTGAGGAGCGGTGACTCCCATCTCCCAATCATTCACCACAATGTAGTGACAAGCCAAATCGGGACGGAGACCAGTAGCATCAATACCGAGATGGAGATGCATAAAACTATCGCAGGTTGGCGTAGATTGCCGCTGAGCTTGAAAACGCTGAGGCAAAGCTCCTGTGGGTAGTAACTTGAGCGTATCCCAAATCGAGGCATTAGAAATCACCGCTCGTTTAGCACGAATCTCCTTACCACCTCGCAAACGGACTCCGACAGCGCGATCGCCTGCTACCAAAACTTGCTCTACATGAGCATTTAACAGCAATTTTCCTCTCTGTTTCTGCAATCCTCTTACCAAAGCATCTACCAAGGCTCCGCTGCCTCCGATGGGATAGTCGAGCGTTACTTCTGGTCGATACCAATCGGCAAACATAAACGCCATCTCCGCTGCACTGGTTCCACTAGCAGGTAACCCAGAGAGGAGAAAACATAACAGATCGAGCCAATTGCGGATAAACGGATCTGTGACCACACCCTCCATGACTCGACTAAACGAGCCAGTCAACTTCGGGATATGACCAATATGTTGAAAAAGAGAGGGAGCAAAACGCCCCATAGTCAAGGCAGCACCGAAATCAAAGCGGACTGCGGCTGGAGGAATTGCGATCGCCGCTCTCCCTAGAGGAGCCATGACTCGCTGTAATTCTCGCCATTCGGATACCGCAGTTTCCCCTCGAAGTCTAGCTAAAACCTCACAGAACTGATCCGCACCAACAGTAGTATCAAAATCACCCTCAGGGAGACAGCAACCCCACGTATTGTAGGTAGCACAGGGCAGCTCCTCACCAATGGCATCCAACACTTGACGGAGAGGGTTAGCAGAAGGACTGTAGGACAAACCAGAGTAGAGCGAGGGGCCAGAGTCAAACTTGAACCCTTGATACTCAAACCCGTGAGCCGCACCACCTGGAATCGCATGGCTTTCACAAACCGCCACCTCAAAGCCATAGCGAGCTAGGAGCGCCGCACAGCTCAGCCCTCCAATGCCACTCCCAATTACAACTACATCCACTACATCCGTCACGGTATCACTCAATAATCGAATAAGTCTTCAGATAGGGGGTAGATTACCATCTGCTGATTATGCTGAGCACATCAGTTGTTGCTTGAGAGGCCACCCCGATGAACTCCGCAGACAATCACCAAAATTCCAGTGATACACCTGATCAAGCGGTCAACCTCAACACCAAGCAGATGGACGATGGTAGCGACGCTGATCTAGATGATTTGCAGATCACTGATGACAACGTTGTTTATAACGAACGTCTCCTCAGCAGCCCAGCCGTCATGCCAGAGATGCCAGGGCAGCGAAGAGACGCAGATGCAGAGAGCAAAGAACAAGTTTAACCAGTGATCCTAATTTCCAGCTTTCGCCAACCGCTCTTGATGAAGATAGTCAAACACAGACTTATCCCCGATGTCAGGTGGAATCGCCTGGATCACTTTGCGGCAAGCAAACACGAGAAACAGTGCTGCCCACAGAGCTAGTAGTACCTGTTCTCCCTGAGGCGGCAGAATGCCTACCATATGCCCTAGCAGCAGAATAGGAAGTAGCGGAGTCAAGATCTTTGTTTCAGCTCGATTAAAGCAGAAAGCTTCCTTGAAAAAGATCCCCGTCAAAGCTGCAAAAGTGAAGCCAACACCCAACAAACTTAAGGGATGATTGTAAACGAAACTCGCTAGCGGTTCATCTGCTTGTAGAGCAAACGCGATCGCACTGAGACCCCCGATCGCCCAGAACGCTTGCAAAGCTCGATGCAGCGGCGCTAGATAGATATGAATCGTGAGTAAACTAACGCCCAAGGCTAGCGAAAAGCCAGCATACAGCACAGTCACCCACGACATCACACCTGGCTCATCGCCAAAGCGCAACACTAACCCAGCCCCAAGCGCAAAACAACCAGCCGCCACCGCCAGGCCCGCGCGATAAATTATCACACCCTGGCGATCGCCCTCTGTAATCGTAAATTCCCCAAACTGCCCCTGATAAACTTCCGGTTCCAACTTCGCAGTTGTCATATCTCTCTCCTCCCTCTAACAAAAACCTAACAACATAGCCAAAAGCACCCTTTTGGAGGGGGTCTGGGGGACGCAACCGTCCCTCAGCGGAGGTTGGGGGGCAAGCGCCCCCAAGCATTTGGTTTTAGCAGCACCTCAACTGCATCTCCAACATGCAATTTCAAACTAGCCTCAGCACTTCCCCCATTCACCGCAACTTCAACCCATCCATGACTTCCTACTAATGCTAACAACGTCCCAGCAGGGCGATCGCTATAACTCGACACCCCCATAATTTCTGTCTCACCAATTACAACCGCCCAAACCTGCTCTACCACCGCACTTTCAGGAATATTCGTAATTAAATTACCAAAGCGATCGCAATACTGTACACAACCCCACATCCTGTCACCCTCAGACCGATAATCAGGAATTGGCAACTGCACCAAACTTTGCAGATCAATCACTGGTCCCAACTCCCGTAACGCCACCCCAGAGGCCAAATGAGCCGCCACAGGCGCAAAAATATCGCGACCATGAAACGTCGTACTCAGTTGCCCCGATCGCCAGAATTGAGCATTTATTAACTCCACTGCCGCGATCGCCCGCTGCTGACTCAACACCCCACTAAACAACCCATTATCTGGCCCCACCAAAAACCCATCCTCCAGTTCCACCGCGATCGCCCGCCTTGCACTTCCCACCCCCGGATCAACCACCGCCACATGCACCGTCCCAGGTGGAAAGTAAGGATAAGCATTCATCAAACAAAACCGAGCCGCCACTACATTCTGAGGCGGAACCTGATGCGTCAAATCAATCACCCGCACCTCAGGATTAACCTGAGCGATCGCCCCTTTCATCACCCCCACATAAACATCACTCAAACCAAAATCAGTCAAAAGAGTAACTAAACGTTGCGACATAAAAAGTAAATTACCTTCTGGAGGAGGTCTGGAGGACGCAGCCGTCCTTCAGCGGGGGTTCGGGGGCGAGTGCCCCCGATGGTTCGGCTCACGAACCCAACTCAGATAAAGGATACTGCCGCCCATACTCATACATCGCGATCGCCGCCGCAGTTTGCACATTCAAAGACTCCACCATGCCAAACTGAGGAATCGCGATCGCCGCATCACAAAGATTTGCAATCTCCGCTGGAATCCCCGTCAGCTCACGCCCCAACACCAACACCGCTCGCCTAGGAAAACTGAACTCAGACAAAGGCACCGCATCAGCCCTTAAATCCAGCGCGCTCGCAGAATAACCTACCTGCTGCTGAGCCGCAATCCAGGCAGGCAAAGCCGAAATCGAACAAGCTTCTAAAGGTTGCCAATGGTGAGCTGAAACAGCCAAATTCCTAAACGCCAAATTCTGGGTCAGGGCTAAATCTGCCACCACCACCGACTCCACTCGAAACGCCTCCGCAGTGCGACACAGCCCACCCAAGTTAGCTGGATTCTGAACCAAGCTGGCGCAAACCACCAAATCTTGTCGGGGCAATTGGGCATAGCGATCGCGAGCAATCGAGGGTCGCTGAGGCAGAGACATGGGCATAATTTCACAAGGCGATCTTAAATTTTTGGTAATGGACGTTACAGACTGTGAGCCGGGAATGTTAACTTAGAGATCAGTTAAAAGCATAATCAAGCAGAAAAAACAGTCCGCCATGAACAAAAATCATCGGGAAGCCGCAACCAGAACCGTACAAGCTCATCGGGAAAACATCCAGAGAAGCCTGCAACACCGCCTAGAAGTTGCTAGAGCCAACGGAGACGAAAATCTAGTTCGCATGTTGGAAGCCGAAGCCAACTACCTCCGCTAATCATTCACTCATTAGGTTAGGGATTGGGGCGTTGCTGAATAGGTAATGATTTAAGCTGAGAGAGGAATTGTCCGATACTTCAAATAATGCAGCAGCAACCGAAGTGAACACTTCAACATCTCAACTGATTTGGAGTAGCA